>MSXM01000042.1:15952-16098 GCA_002083565.1 Nitrospira sp. ST-bin4
CGCGAAGTGAAAGCCTGCGGCAAACATGCCGAAGCCACGATCAGCTACACCGTCAGTCCCGTGCACAGCCTGGACCGGTTCGTCGATCTGGCCAAGAGAATGGAAGACCTGGGTACGGATACGCTTTGCATCAAAGACATGGCCGG
>MSXM01000043.1:0-18496 GCA_002083565.1 Nitrospira sp. ST-bin4
AGAAGATCCCGGTCTTTGCGCGAGGCGTAGCGAAGACAGCCATTCATCGGTATGCCATCGAGAAAGGTCACACGATCATCAGCAACACGGTCGTGGACGCAGCGGTCGGGCATATCCTGCCCAAAGGCGCCATGGATGCCATGCGGGCACTCGGTGGCAATCTGGATGCAGCCGGCATCGACCGCGACAAAATGCAGGCTGACGAAGCCGTGACGAAAGATCTGATGGGCCCGACGTTAAGCGGAATCATGACCCAGATCGTCGAAGAGAAACCGAAGGCAGTCGATGCTTCGACTCAGGCCTACCTGGACCGCATGAGCCAAAACTACTTTGTCTGTGACGGCTGTGGATACATCGGTAAGGGCGATGCACCGGTCAAATGTCCGGTGTGCAGCGCGGATGGGGCAAGATTCAAGCAAGTCGACAGGAAGGTGTTTGAGGTCGCAGCGACGGCTGAAGGCGAACTGGAAACGGACCTCGCGTACGACGATGTGCCGATGCAATGGACCAAAGATGCAAAAGAAGCGATCCGGGCGGTACCGGCTGGATTTCAGCGGCGCCGCGCCAAGGCCAAAATTGAAAAAACCGCGCGCAAGCTTGGAATGACGACGATCACGCTTGAATACGCGGCCCCGATGATCAAAGAAGCGGCCTCAGAAGACTACACGCCGATCTTCGCCAACAAAGGCACCGGAACTTCCGCCGAAGCGACGGCCACACTCGCAGCCGTCAACGGAAACGGATCGCATGGAAACGGCACGCCGGAAGCGGGCAACGGCCACGTTACGCTCGATCCCTATACCTGGAGCGTCGAGGCGCAGACCAGGCTGGAACGGGCCCCGGAAGGCTTCATGCGGGAGTGCACGAAAGCGCTCATCGTGAAGCATGCGGAAAAGATCGGCGTGACGCACATCACGGTCGAGGTCGCAAACGAAGGCATCGAACAGGCGAAGGACTACATGGCGGAAGCTATGAAGACCGGCAACCTCAAGGACATGATTGCCAACCTGACCGGAAAGGGAAGTGCCTAGTGCGTGGCGCTGAGTGCTGAGCCTCATCTGGCTTTCTTCGCAACCGTAACCCGGCACTTACTACCCAGCACTCGGAACTAAACAGTATGGGTAAATCGCTTCCCATCTTTAACGGCCCTGCTCTGACAGGCGCGTTGGGCTCCATCCAACAGCAGGTCACTCAATTCTTCACACCGACCCCCCAAGGCGAAGCTCCGCACGACGGGCGAACCGTCGATGACTTCAAGCCCTATCTGGTCGCTCTGAACCTGACCAAACGGTGCAACCTCAAATGTAACCATTGCTACCTCGACGCCACAACCAAAGCCGCAGGCGGCGACGACGAACTATCCACGGAAGAATGTTTCACGCTTATCGACCAAATTGCCGAGGTCAACAAGGGGTGCCTGCTCGTCATCACCGGAGGCGAGCCTTTGGTGCGCCCGGACATCCTCGATATCGCGCGCTATGCCGTGAAACTCGGCTTCATGGTTGTCTTTGGCACGAACGGGATGCTCATCGATGACCGGATGGCCAAAACGCTTGTCGAGATTGGCGTCATGGGCGTCGGCATCAGCATCGACTCGCTCGATCCGGCTAAACACAATGCCTTCCGCGGTGTCCCGGGCGCATGGGAAGCCGCTGTGGCTGGCATCGAGGCCAGCAAACGCAACGGCCTCCAATTCCAAGTCCATTTCAGCGCGCAGCCGATGAATTACACGGAACTACCGACGGTCATCGACTGGGCCCATCAACTCGGCGCCCGCGTCTTGAATGTCTTTTTCATGGTCTGCACAGGGCGTGGAGAAGAATTGACCGATATCACCCCGGCTCAATACGAAGAAGTGCTCGGATACCTGGTCACGTGCCAGGACAATTACAAAGGCATGCTTGTCCGTGCCCGCTGTGCGCCGCACTTCAAACGGCTGGCCTATGAAAAAGATCCGAATTCTCCGATTACCAAGGCCACCGGGTATATGGGCGGAGGCTGTCTTGCCGGCACGAACTACGCCCGCGTGACACCCAACGGCGAATTGACACCGTGCCCCTACATGCCTCTCTCAGCCGGCAATGTCCGCCACAACAGCTTCGCCGATCTGTGGGACAAGTCGGACGTGTTCAATTCGTTCCGGTACCCCCAGCTCAAAGGCAAGTGCGGCGATTGCGAATACACCGATATCTGCGGAGGCTGCCGCGCCCGCCCCTATGTCGACCATGGAGACTGGCTGGACGAAGACCAGTGGTGTCTCTACACACCGAAAGGCGGCGAGAAAATCAAGGTTGCGTTCAATACGCCGGAAGAGTCCGAGGTAGCCTGGGACGACGCCTCGGCGCTCCGTCTCAGCCGCATCCCATACTTCCTTCGCGCCATGGTGAAAAAAGGGGTCGAGAAGCACGCCCGTGAGAATAACGTCCCTCTCATTACCATCGAGTTGATGGAAGAACTCCGCAAGAAGCGATTCGGAAACGACGTCCCGGTCTTTAAATTCGATCGTGAAACGTAACACGTGAGACGCAAAGAGTTCCGGCTCCCGGAGTCTTTCCTTATCCCTGACGCTTCACTCTTTCACGTTTCACGGCACTAGCGATGGACGCTCTGCAAAGCATAGTCATCGATCTCAACACGCTGATTCCGATCATCAACCATTGGTTTCATCTTCTCTCGGCAGTCATTTGGATCGGCGGGTTGGCCTTTCTCGTCATGGCAGTCACGCCCGGCCTGAAACAGGCCGTCGCGAAAGATCAGATCAAGCCCATTACCGATGCGTTCTACCAGCACTACAAGAAAGTCGCCGGCATCCTTTTGCTCATCTTGCTATTCACCGGTGGTGTGAACCTCCATTACGTCAACCAGGTCGTCACCTCACAGACCGGCGTCGGCATCCCGCACCATGCCAAATACTTGATGGTCTTGATGATCAAGCTTCTTCTCGTGCTGGGCCTCCTGACGCTGTTTCTGTACACGGTCATTTTCAAGTCAGACGACGAGGCCGATGAGGGAGAGTCCTATGAAGCCATCCCTTTCCAACGCGCCGCCCTCTGGATGGGCTTTTTTATCATTCTCTGCGCAGCTGCCATGAAACATCTGCACCAGTAGGGTCTTTCCTCCTCGACCATATCTTTGCCAGCTATAGAGAGTAGTATTCGACCTTACGGGAGGGGCGCACGTCTTCACAGACCCTGACTGGGAAAACATGTCACAGCAGGCTTCGGTGAGGCCGGACCTGATCGAGAATCTGACTCATCCCCGTTCGGCCTTAACCGATATCGCGATCTTCCAACAATCCTGCCGGTCCACGCCTATCTGGATTGCTTTGAACCGGAGCGCGCGCGTTTAAAGACTCCTTTGAGACCGAAGTACCCGATAGAGTCTTTTAGATTTGAATAGAGCCGCTTGATGGGATTCATGTCTGGATTCGTCACATATTCCATTGTCAGGGCAATCCGCTCTTCTCCCTCTGCCAATGGTGTGACGGCATGCCACAACTTATCACCGTTGAAAATCACCATGTCGCCGGGCTCGGTCACCAGTTCAAGGTGGCGCGGCTGCTTCGACGGGTCGTCCTTAAAAAGTTCGCACACCAACTTGCAGTGAGTCGATCGGTCGACCAGCCCCATCAAGATCGTATAGCGCGCCCCTTTGTAGTACGACGTATCGTAATGAAACCCGATGTGATCGCCCGGCTCGGTATAGTAATAGAGTGCGCACGAATGCGGATCATCATCCGGACAGAACGTTAATTTGGCGTCAACGAGCCGACTCAAGAACGACTTGAAGGGGTCGGACCGGTAGAGATCTAGAAACCGGGGAGCCTTTTCCTGCACCGTATAATAGCTGACGCTCCCTCCCTTTTTATGGCCCGGGATATAGTTCCGATTGAGCTCACCCTTGACTCCCTGAGCCTGAGGCACCAGCGTATCCTCGACGAACGCTCTCGGCAGGAATTGCTTGATGACCAGAAACTCGTTCTGATCCCAATACTCACGACGAAGACGTTCAACGTCCAATCCTGCCACCGCCCGCTCGACTGCTTCTGCCACAACACTCGCTTGAACCGTCATATCTCCGAATACCCCTCTGGCGCTCATGGTCTCACGTCAACCACCACTTGTCATCAACCCCCAAATCGATGCTTCATGATTTCCAGGTGACCCTCTGCTGCACGCCATTGCCCCTATGGCCCATTCAACACCGGGGCCTTGACGACTTCGACATCCGGCGGAGCTTTAAAATCGAACACCTCGTTCCCTAATCCGGCATTCGGTTTCAGTCCTGAAAACTCAAACGTTGCCACATTGCCGCTGATCTCGTACAACGAGACAGTGCGAAGAAAATACGTCTTCGGGAATACCTCCACGACAATCCGCTGAAGATTCCTCGATGGCTCATGCTCCTTGGATTTAGGAAACAATGTAATCAGGCGAACACCGCCGGTTCCCCGCTCGTTCCCTGGCGTCGGCTCGACATCGAACGATTGGTTCAAACTGGCTGCCCCCTGTAGAAGCTCCAACGGTGCTTGGGATGCCGCCATCTGTGTCAATTTTCCGACCAGCACCTGTTTGTGCTCCGGTACATAGACCCTGACATCGTCCCCGTTCACATAAATTTCTTCGTGCGCGGGATCGAGATAGTCCCACCGCAGCCGGCCCGGCTTCTTGAGATACACCTTGCCGGACGAGATCACCGGACGCTCGAATCCTTCTATCCTCGTCTTCTGGACAAAATCCGCTTGGAGATCCTTAGTTTTTTCATACCGGGACTGAATCTGCTTCACGACGTCACGGACCTCCTGAAGCGCCTTGTCGTCGGTCGGTCCCTCGGCGCCGACAGCCGGGGAGGCAAACAACAGACCGAGCAGGACCAGAGACCAGTAGCGGTTCATGCTTCTGCAGCCCCGACCGGCCCCCGCCGGCCCAGCACTTCACGGCGTCCATCCCGCCCCGCCGCGCCGACGATCCCCTCCGTCTCCATCTGCTCAATCATACGGGCGGCTCGCGGGTAGCCGACGCGCAGCCGGCGCTGAATCAGCGAGGCCGACGCTTGCCCCGTCGTCAGCACCAGATCTTTCGCCTGTTCATACACCTCATCCTTTTCCTCTTCCTTGGCCGCTTCTTCCGATTGAAGCGATTGCAGTTCCTGATTGTATGTCGGCAGTGCCTGCTTCTTCACGAAGTCGACGACAGCACCTACATCGTCATCCGACACGAAGGACCCATGCAAACGAGCAAGCCGACCTGTTCCGGAGGCCAGATATAGCATGTCGCCCCGGCCAAGCAGCGCCTCTGCGCCATTGGCATCCAAAATCGTCCGCGAATCGGTCTTTGAAGAAACCTGGAATGCAATGCGCGCGGGGAAATTGGCCTTGATCAATCCGGTCAGTACGTCAACAGACGGCCGCTGCGTGGCCAGCACGAGATGGATGCCAGATGCCCGCGCCATCTGCGCGAGCCGTGCAATTTTGTCCTCCACGTCCTTGGGAGCCACCATCATCAAATCAGCTAATTCATCGATCATCACCACGATATACGGCAGCGGCTCCGGCGGCGTCGGGGCAGGCTGCATGCAGCCAGGCTCACCCTCGGCAATCGCCGTCTCACCGGCAGACAGCCGTTGCTCTTCTGAAAGAAACTGCATCGGCAGTTCCTGCTGCTCGACGGATGGCACGGTCCGATCGGCGAACGCCTCGTGCAAACCGGCAATTTTTCGATTGTACGAATCAATATTCCGCACACCGGCCTCTGCCAAAAGCTTGTACCGGCGTTCCATCTCAGCCACAACCCACCCCAGCCCCTTGGCCGCCGACTTGGGATCCGTGATCACAGGCCGCAAGAGATGTGGAATACCCTCATACGACTGAAATTCCAGCATCTTCGGGTCGATGAGTAACAGCTTGACCTCGCTCGGTTTTGCAGAAAAGAGAATGCTTAACAGCATCGTATTCAGGCTGACGCTCTTGCCGGCTCCGGTCGCACCTGCGACGAGAAGATGCGGCATGGTTTTGAGATCTGCGGTGACTGGTGCGCCGAAAATATCCTTCCCCAATGCCAGGGTCAGTCTCGAACGAGCCCGGGTGAAGGTCTCGCTCATCAAGACTTCCTTAAGAGATACCGTTTCACGGGAACGATTCGGCACCTCGATACCCACCACCGACTTGCCGGGCAACGGTGCAACGATACGGAGACTCACGGCTTTGAGCGCCAGCGCTAAATCGTCGGCAAGACTGACGATGCGCGCCACCTTAGTGCCGGGCGCCGGTTCAAACTCATACATCGTCACCACCGGACCCGGTCGCACTTCTGTCACCCTGCCGTCAATGCCGAAACTGGCCAGAGCCTTTGATAGGACCTCCGACTGAGCCTTCAGCTCCTCATCGTCCATGCGGCTTATTGGACCAGAGGGATCGCTGAGTATGGCTTCGGCATCAGGCAGGCGGTACTCACCAGCCTCGACCGGTGCAGCCACAATTTCCGGTTCGAGCTCTTCTTCCTCCACCGCAGTGGAGGGAGGCATTATGGCCTGCTGAATGACGGGCGGTGCCGAAACAAAGACCGGCTCCCTCTCGTCTTCCGGCTCAGTGCTCGGATCCGTGTCCCTACCGGCCTGAATCCGTTTGTGCCTCTTCGCCGACTCACTCCGCTTACTACTGTCTTCCGGTTCCTCCGCTGAGCGCACCGGAATCGCCGCGGCCAACCGTTCCCGGAGCGATACCCAGCGTTGAGGGATTCGACGAACCGCTTCTCCGATCGACAACGGGGTGGTAAACAAGAGGGAGACAAGAAATCCTGCGATAATGAGAATGTGCGCGCCGGTGCCGGCAAACACAGCCCGAAGCCCATCCCCAACTAGTTGACCGACGGCTCCGCCAGGCATACCACGAGAAATCATTCCACTCGCCAATGTCGGAATTGCCGTCGTTTCAAGATGAAGAAATGCACTCAGAAAGAACACAGCAGCCAAGGAGCTTCCGGCCGTCCTGATGCGGATACTGGCGGGACTCTGCGAGAAACAGCGGATTCCAAGCCGGCCCAACAGGAGGGGAAACAGATAGGCCGCCCCGCCGATCAGGTAAAATAACCCGCCAGCCAAGAGTGCGCCGAAGGAACCGATGAGATTGCGTGGCGGTCTGGACGCCGGATCCCCCGCTGCGACGGTTTGTGCCTCACCCGGCACGAACGAGAGGAGACTCAGCAGCATCAGCAGGCTGATCGCGATCAAGACCACGCCGATCACTTCGCGCTGAAGATGAGAAGGCGGAGAAGGGGCCTGGCGGGCTTCACGCCGCTTAACCGAGGCAGTAACACCCATGCCGCGGATGCTAACACAGGGGAAAAGTCATTTCAAACAAGGAGGAGCTGGGGACGAAGAAGAGCCCGCCTACTGTGACGGTATCTACCCTTGCTTTCACTCATTTTTCATTACCACGAACGGGCCAGAGTAATCAGACGCCCAACCAGTGTGCATCGATAGCCGGATCAGAATCGATAGTTGAGCTCGAACAGGTGAATGTCGACGCCGAGCGATTTCGAACCATACATGGTGGCATCGGAGAAATGCTGGAAGCGGTACCCTGTATAGAAGTCGCTAATCAGATTCATTCCAAAACCTATGGTGCCCACAATTTGCGCAGGCCCTCCGAAGTCTTGCGCGCCGAACTTATATCTGCTGAACAATCCTGCGCCGGCGCCAATGTCCATGGAGACCGCCTCGTTTGGAGTGCTGAGGGTGAGGCACGGGACGACCGTGACCATCAAGGCCGTGTCGCCCAACGACACAAGTTGCCCGGCTGAACTGTGCAACCGCATATCAAGTCTCATACCGGTCAGCGGTTCCCGCCATCCCAATGGGAGACCCAAAACTGCGGCAACATCATACTGCTGGAAGTCTTCTATTTGATCTTTGCCAAATGGAGATTTCCCGCTCACGCCGACTCTGGGCCCCACTCGAATGAGTGTGATAGCATTCCGTTGCTCCTCATACGAAACGCCCCTCTCAGTCCCATCTGTGTCGGCCACATGCGATCGAGACCCAACCATTGCAATCATCATAGGCTCTGCCCAGCCCTGAGAAGAGCCCAGCCCGGTCAACAGAATACTCAGGGCTAAAAACTGAGGAGAAAAGTAGCGCATAATCGGCCTCGACCGAGACAATGTCCGTGTCTATTGACAGAAACGGGAACAACCATGCCCTTTAGCGGGAGAAATCCGGACGGCTCAACCGTCCTGTGGACTGCTGGTGGGAAATGCTCGTTCTTCCTACCTAGAGCAATATACAGGCCAAGCTTCGATCAGTGAGACTGCAAACAACTTCTGAGCAATACCAGTCACTTACGGCCACCAACGCAAATCTATTTGGAAGCCTTTCCACGAGACCATCCAAGTCTGTTCATTAATGAACCGCAAACGGGAGGAATAAAGCGCCGGATCGGCTCAGTCGCGGCTCGCAGAGCCACAACGATTTCAGCAGAATCCTTCGTCACTAGTGGGCAATCGGCTACAGGCTACGAGGAGACGGGAGGCGAGGTATGGCGGATGATCTTTCCTTCGACGAGGTATACCACCAATTCGGCAATGTTCGTGGCATGATCGGCCACTCGCTCAATGTACTTGGCGATGAAGCTCAAGCGAATCGCGCGTGAGATCGTATGGGGGTCCTCGATCATGAAGGACAATAGTTCTCGAAATATCTGTTCCATCAGTTCATCCACGAGATCATCGTGCGCGAGTACCTTTCGGGCCAATGCCGAGTCGTCTTTGACGAAGGCGTCGATACTCTCCTTCACCATAATCCGAGCTAAGTTCCCCATCCGCGGGATGTCGATATAGGGTTTAAGTTGCGGCTCTTCGTTCAACTCGATCGTTCGCTCGCAGACATTTTCGGCCAGGTCGCTGATACGCTCGAGTTCGGTGGAAATCTTCATCCCCGTCGTCACCAGCCGCAAATCTCTTGCGGCCGGCTGATGCAGAGCCAGCAATCGAATGCAATCTTCGTCGATCTCCACATCCAGCGCGTTCACCTCGTGATCCCGTTCGATAACACGGTAGGCCAAGGCCGAATCGCGCTTCACCAGCGCAGCCAAGGCCTTATCGATCTGGTCTTCAGCCAGGCTGGCCATGTGCACAAGTTTGGTCTTCAGCTCGGCGAGTTCTTCGTCTAAGTGGCGGTGTGACATCGCGTCTATCCGAATCGTCCGGTGATATAGTCTTCCGTCTGTTTTTTTGCGGGCGTGGTGAACATCTGTTTCGTAAGACCGAATTCCACCAGTTCACCGAGATACATGAAGGCCGTCCAATCGGAAACCCGTGCCGCTTGCTGCATATTATGTGTCACAATAATGACCGTCAGGTCTTGCTTCAAGGAAAAAAGCAATTCTTCAATCTTTGCGGTGGCCACAGGATCCAACGCCGAGCAGGGCTCATCCATCAGCAAGACATCCGGCTTGACCGCAAGCGCGCGGGCGATGCACAGCCGCTGTTGCTGGCCTCCTGACAGACCGAACGCACTGGCATGAAGACGATCCTTCACTTCATCCCACAATCCGGCGCCTTTGAGCCCTTGCTCAACAATTTGATCCAGCTGAGTGCGCTGCCGCATACCGTGAAGGCGCGGCCCATAGGCCACATTCTCATAGATCGATTTGGGAAACGGGTTCGACTTTTGGAATACCATCCCGACGCGCTTTCTCAGATCGGTCACATCCACATCGGGACCTAGAATATTGACCCCGTCGATCAGGACCGTTCCCTCCAAACGAGCGCCTTCGATCAGATCGTTCAGTCGGTTGAGACAACGCAGCAGGGTAGATTTCCCACAACCGGACGGCCCAATGAACGACGTGACCTGATTTTTTATGATCTGCGCATTAATATTGAAGAGCGACTGGTGCGCACCATAATAGAAATTGATCTGATTCAAGCTGAGCTTGGCCTCTTGAATACCCGCATTCTTGTCAGGCGGCTGCGCATGCCGGTTCGGCACATCAGGGGCCTGTGAATGGAGTGTCGGCGCTGAGGATGGCTCGTGTGCCGACAGAGGAGACGGATACATGGGATCTCCTATAAAACTGAACCGGCGTACTTCTTGCGCAGGTGATTGCGTAGAACGATCGCGGTTAAATTCAAAAGAATCACGACCGTAATAAGGACCAAGGTTGTAATATAGACCATCGGCTTGGCAGCTTCTACATTTGGGGACTGAAAGCCGACATCGTAAATGTGAAACCCCAGATGCATAAACTTTCGATCGAAGTGAAAAAACGGCCAGGAACCGTCCAGGGGAAGCGCAGGCGCTAACTTCACGACTCCCGTAAGCATGAGCGGCGCCACCTCGCCTGCAGCGCGGGCCATTGCCAGAATCAATCCGGTCAGAATGCCGGGCAGCGCAGAGGGTATCACGACTTTGAGCATCGTTTCCAACTTGGTTGCGCCAAGCGCCAACGATCCTTCCCGAAACTCGCGCGGCACGGCCGCCAGTCCCTCTTCGGTCGAGACAATGACCACCGGAACCGTGAGCAGAGCCAGCGTCAACGAGGCCCAGAGAATTCCACCGGTCCCGAAGGTCGGCGTCGGAAGTCGCTCCGGGAAAAACAATGTATCCAGAGTTCCACCGATCGCATAAATAAAAAACCCCAACCCGAACACACCGAATACGATGGAGGGCACCCCGGCGAGATTGTTGACGGCAATTCTCACCAGGCGGACCATAGCCCCTTGGCGGGCATATTCACGAAGATACAGCGCGGCAAGTACGCCGAATGGAACGACAGCGAGACTCATAATGATGACCATCAGCACAGTCCCGAAAATGGCCGGGAAAATGCCGCCCTCGGTATTGGCTTCTCGCGGTTCAGTGCTGAGGGCCGCCCATACGTTCACAAGATAGACCCAGCTTTTCTGCCACACAGCCATTTCGTTCGGGCGCAAGGCGCGAACAATCTGCCCGACCGCGATCTGCTTTTCCCGCCCGTTCGCATCCACCATGACGACGGAATATTCATCGAATCGTGCGCGCAAGGTTTCCAATTCTGCTGTTTTTTCACGATACCGGGTTTCAGTGTCGGCAACCTGAGCCTTCATTTCAGACGAAACGGGCGAGGTGGGGTGTTCTATTTCGATCGCGCGGATCTTCAGCCTCAACCGCTCGATATCCGCATTGATGGCGCCGATCTCGAATTGCTCAATCTGCTTGATCTGTCTATGGAGGTCGTCAGCGCTGCTGATCAACGGGCCCAACGCTGTCCAGCCCGCTTCATTCCCTTCTGCCAGGAGCTTCTCCCCGCTATAGACCGCTTGAATCCTGGCATACATGTTGCCCCATTCACGCCGCTCCAGCAGGACGACATCAGCCGGATAAGCCTGCGACACAATCTGATCGTCGTTGACCCATTTGAAATCAAGCCCGGACAAGTCGCGATTGCCGATCTTGACTCGAACACGGCTTTTCCCTTCAGGCCGATCCGGCGTGATCGTACGCGGGATGACTTCACGCCCCGCCAATTGCCCCATGACATGCTGCCCGTCTTTAAGGGTCAGGTCGACGATGTCCGAAATCCAAAAGTACCCCAATCCGTTGATCATGATCAGCAGTAACAACCCGAATACCATGAGCAGCGACAGCGACACCCCGGCGGCGCAGCCCCAAATAAAGACATTCCCGGTCGCAAGCATCTGTTTGAATTGAGTACGCATCAATACTGGCTGTATTTGGTACGCAACCGTTGCCGGATCATCTCCGCAACGGTATTGATCAGAAATGTAAATGCGAATAACACCAGGGCCGCCAAAAACAGGGTGCGGTACAGGGTGCCACCATGGGGCGCCTCTGGAATTTCTACCGCAATATTGGCTGACAGCGTGCGAAAACCGTTGAACACACTCCACTCCATGATCGGGGTGTTCCCTGTCGCCATGAGCACGATCATGGTTTCACCGATCGCCCGGCCAAACCCGATCATCAGCGCGGAAAAGATCCCCGGGCTGGCCGAAACAAGCACCAGTTTGACCAAGGTCTGCCAGCGGGTGGCTCCCAGGGCGAGAGACCCGGCGATCAAATGTCGCGGGACATTGGTCAACGCCTCCTCGGAAATACTGTAAATGATCGGCACGATCGCAAAACCCATTGCGAATCCGACCACGAGGGCATTGCGCTGATCGTATCGGAGCCCCCAGTGGGTCGCAAACCAGGTCTTGTAGCTGCCGCCGAAGAGAAGTGACTCCATCGGTTGATTCAAGGCTAGACAAGCCCAGACGACCCCGATGATGACAGGAATCAGGATGAACGCCTCCATCCCGGGACGCAAACGGCGCGTGACGGTTGCCGGGAAATACTGCCACAGCACCGAAGTGACAATGACGCCGGCTGGCACTGCTATCATCATGGCCACCATCGCAGGAAAGATCCGTTCAAGCATCGGAGCGATCCACAAACCGGCCAGAAAACCAAGAATGACTGTGGGAAGCGCCGCCATAATCTCGATGGTCGGCTTGATCTTGGCACGAAGATGCGGGGCCATGAACATCGCCGTATAGATGGCGCCTAGGAGGGCCAGCGGCACCGCGACCAGCATGGCATAGAAGGTTCCCTTGAGCGTACCGAAGATCAGCGGCATGAGACCGAACTTCGCTTCGAAGTCGTCGGCGCCGCTGGAGGATTGCCAGACATGCTCCGGTCTGTCATAGCCCTCGTACCACACAGGGGCAAGCAATGTCGCAACCGTCGTCTCCGGATGGGGATTGCGAATTGCGTAGGTCCGCAGTTCTCCCTGATCGGAAAAAATAACCGCGCCATCGGCCTTGGGAGAAAACGCAAGGGCACGAATCGCCTGGCCGTTGCCCGACAATTTCAGCACCGTCTGGGAGGAAGTCGCGTAGTGGACAAAAAGATTGCCTTGCGCGTCGCCGGTGATGAATCCCTTGTTGCGAAGCGATGGGGAAATTCCGGTCACAGAGGCAGGATGTGTGTCCAATCGATGAATCAGACGAAAGCGTGTCACCGGGCTTTCTTGAGCCTCACGCACCGGCATCCATACCGACACCTCACCTGCGCCGCTGCCGATCACCAGTGATCGATCCCCTATCAAATAGGACAAAGCAGTAACCGCAGTACCGGCTGGAGCCACCGGGATAGTTTCGGAGTGGCTGGGCTGCACGCCCTCTCGCAGCTCGTAGCGATACAGCTTCCCGCCAGCCGTGCCGACCGACAGCGTTTCGCCCCGGCTGTCAAAGATGAACGATGTCACGGATTCATTCCCATGATTCGTCAGCAAAGCCGGCGAAGAGCCCGATGCCCCGGCTGCGTACCAGAGATGCCCTTGATCCGTAAGGGCTGCAGTCAGTGGCCCTTGATCGGTCGGCTGGTAGGCCAGGCGAAGAATGCGTTCCGTGGCGGGGGTCACCTGCACCGGGGCTCCAAACGTGAGCGTCGGCGTGATCCGGCGCTCCCCTTGATCGAAACCGGACGTAAATTCGATCGTCACCGGGATGAGCCGGCCGTCCTTCGTCGCAAAGGCGAAACGATGGCCGCTCCCCGCTGCGCGAGCGATGGACACGATGTACGCACCGGCGAGACCTGGCGGAAGTTCCACAGCAATAGGCGCGCCGGATTGCGCGTTAAAAAAACGAATCTGCCGCTCGGCCCCTCCACTGAGCAGATAGATGATCTCTTGATATTCATCCAACCCGACCAGGCTGGATTGCGAAGGCTCCCCGCGATCGAGATCGCCGGCAAAGTGCCCGCTCTGCGTCCCGTGAGGAGAAAGAAACAGGGGAACCACTTCTTTGACCAAGAACACGAACATGCCGATGATGCTCAGGATGACTGCGGTCCCGCCCAGTGTGACGATGATTCGGGCGAGTCGATCGAAGGCTCGACGCCGTATGGCGCTTGTCGAGCGTTTCAACGGCAACTGGGGGGGCGTATCGTCATACGCCCCCCCAGAGGGAGAGAGACCCGGACCGTGATCAGCGTCGCTATTCAAGCTTCGGCAGTTCTTTCTCAATCGTGCTGGTGTTCAACGGGAAAAATCCATCCTTGATCACGCCCTGCTGTCCTTCTTTGCTGTAGATGAACTTGATGAACTCCTTGACGATCGGATCGAGTGGCTTATTGGGAGCCTTGTTCACATACAGGTAGAGATGCCGCCAAAGTGGATACGCCCCACTATCTGCATTTTGTTGGCTCGCCTCCTTAAACGGCGCACCCTCCTTTTCAGCAAGAGGCACCGCCCGCACGTTTGACGTGAGATACCCGATACCGCTGTAGCCGATGCCGGCTTGATCCTCGCTCACGCTTTGGACCACAGAAGCGGACCCGGGTTGTTCCTTGACCTCATCCTTGAAATCGCCATTCTTGAGGGCATGCTCCTTGAAGAAACCATACGTCCCGGAGGCTGAGTTCCGGCCATAGATGCTGATGGGATTGCCGCCCAATTCACCCTCCACACCGGCCTGGCTCCATTGCTGAATGTTTTCCTTATAGCCGACACGACGGCTCTTAGAAAAAATCGCATCGACTTGCCCCATCGTGAGTCCCTGAACAGGGTTGTCCTTATTGACATAGACGGCCAGCGCGTCGATAGCGACCGGAACAGCGGTGGGTTTGTATCTGAATTTTCTTTCGAAGGCATCGATCTCGGTATTTTTCATCGTGCGAGACATCGGTCCGAGCTGCGCCGTACCTTCGATCAAGGCCGGAGGCGCGGTGCTCGATCCCTTGCCTTCGATCTGAATTTTGACGTTCGGGTACTGCTTGCGAAACCCTTCGGCCCAAAGCGTCATCAGATTGTTTAGTGTGTCCGAACCAATGCTATTGAGATTGCCGGATACTCCACTGACCTTGACGTAGCCTTTCAAGGCTGGATCAAGCACGATCGGGGCATCGGCGAACGCCGGAGCGCCCGTAGCAATTGCGACAAAAAGGAACGTAGTGGTACCGGCACTGAGGCGGGCTCTACGGCCCACGAGCGTGTTCATCATGTATCAGTCCTCCAAGTAGTTATAGTGACCCTTATCATTGGGCAGAACTTGCAGTGTTAAATTCGTGTTAACTAATTGTTAATTCTGACTGCGTTCAGACCCTTCATGGTCTTGCCGCTATACACCTGTTCTTAAAAAGAGACATCCCATTGAACCCGGACTCTATCAATTGGGGTAAACGCACCCTCTCGCGTGAGATGGGAATAATCAACCGTGAGCTTATTGCGATGTCCGGCAAAGAACCAGTTGGCTGCAACCGTATGTTCTCTGAGCATGTCGTTGCCCAGAAGACCTTCCGGATCGACGAATGCGTAGCGATAGGCGAATTCCAATGGACGCGGGATGATATCGATCAGTGCATGGGGGAAATAGCCGACTTGCGCATATGCCCCGTAACTGGTCCCGTGTGTCGACCTGGACTGATCGATCACCTTCTTGACATGAAACTCTTCCTGAATAGAGAGCCCGTTCCACTTGAAGGCAAACTCTTGGACTCCCTGGTTGATTTCAAATCGGCCATCCACTACTGGCAAAGCATCTATGGTAGCCGCTCGGGAAGTGGTTGGAAACGTGAGCCGGTCGGTTCTGTTATGGGCGCCGGCAAATGCGATGCTGCCGATCGGCAAGTCCGTGTACTCCGGATCGGATTGCGAGAAGGGCACGTCACGCCCCAAGAAGTTCCACTGAATTCTCCCCAGGTAGAGCATGTTCTTGTCGTCATTGTGAGTTTGGTTGATGCCTGCGCCGGTGAAGACACCGATGTTGTATACCAGATAGCCGGGAGTGCCCTCGAAGAGGTGGCCGCCCAGCCTAACCCCGATCTGCCGATCGAGGGTAAACAGCGAATTAACGATCGACCGTTCGACAAACTGCTGCGAACCGGACGAGTCTACTCGTTCCCGGTTGTACTCGACCTTCCACTGCCCCACGCGCAGCGTCGCCCACTTGAATTTGGCGATATCCAATCGATAATCGAGCATCGTGTTGCTCACCCAATCATATTCCGTATAGTACTTGAACCACGGGACGAAGCCATGCCCGCCGACTTTGAGTCGAGCGCGGCGGACGCGGAACGAACTGACGTCCTTGTCATTGAAAGCGGTAGCACCAGCGTTCGTAAAAGCATCGCTCTCCTGGTCATAGGAATAGCGAAACTGAAGCCGGTTTTGTATCAGCATTTCAAACTTTCCGTCGCGGGTCTGGAAGTCAAATCCATCCTTGTACCGCATAGAGATAGGAAATTCCTGGTCTCTCTTCTTGTGCTCCTCCTCAGCCGCTTTTTCGGAATCGGCTTTGGCCTTGATCCATTCTTCCTTCGTAATTTGTCCTTTTTCGTAGAGAATATCCTCCAGCCCGGCTTGAGCCGGATTGGCCTGGACCATCAATCCAAGACCGATCACACATGCTGTCATTGCTAACCGCCATCGCTTCATTCCACCACCTCCTCAATAAAGACCTATACTGTTCCTGCCCTAATAACTATGGCGAGGATAGTTACGAAGAATTAAGGTGGTGCTATCGGCTGGTTACGGAAATGTTAAATGTCGTTGTGCTAGCCTACATGCTGTGGGCTTCGAGAAATTCGGCTACTGAGATGATGAGCAAACCGTTACATTCTAACGAGCCTGGTCATGCCGAGCCTCCTCTGTGGTCAATTGGGCTGGCGGTAGCCGTCATACTGGGCACTCCTCTTGTGTTGTACTCCCTCGCCCCGACCGGTCCGCTTCGCGAAGGTGACACGGCATTTTCTGACGGCCAACAACGCGTGCACCTCACAACTCACACCGCAGAACCGCGTCTACAGCCAGGAGACACCTGCCTGCTCGACCCCAATAGCCCTCTGATCATCGTTCACACTCCGAATGGCCAACCGGACAGTTCAATTACCGCGCTGGTACAGGGCAATCCGGCGACAGAATGGCCTTTCTGCCCGCTGCATGCAGAGGTCTTGATGAAGGCGCACCAACTATTCCAGAAGCCTGCGCTCCTGACGGAGATCCAGAGGATGCTGGTCGGATTATTGAGTCGATAACGGAGGACGGCTAGACTTTCAACCGTGAGGTAAACTTCTGCCGGAACTTTGCAACCTTGGGACCGATGACGAACTGACAGTAGCCCTGGAGGGGATTTCGAGCAAAATACTCTTGATGATAGGCTTCAGCTTCGTACCATTGCGCGGCCGGCACAACCTCAGTAACGATGGGAGCAGGATACAACTGTTCCTGTTCCAACTTTTTGATCAGTGTGTCGGCGATTTGGCACTGAACGAGCGTGTGATAAAAGATCGCCGAGCGGTATTGAGTCCCGATATCGTTGCCTTGACGATTGCGCGTGGTGGGATCGTGGATCAGGAAGAAGATTTCAAGCAGCTCACCATACGAGATGACCTGCGGATCGAAGGTGATTCGAACTGCTTCCGCATGACCGGTACGGCCGCTACAGACCGCTTCATACGAGGGATTGTCGACAACACCACCCATATACCCTGATTCGACGGATTCAACCCCCCGAACCTGGTCGTAGACTGCCTCAAGACACCAAAAGCAACCGCCTGCAACAGTGCCGACCTCCCGTTCGAGTTGAGCCGATGGCATCACCATTCTCCTCGCACCATTTACATCCTAACTCTAGGCGACGAATTACTCGTCCTCTTCTTCCTCGATATCCTCAATCCCCTCATAACTCATCTCTGGAAATGCGGCCGCTGCCTTTTCGCAGGCCGTTTCGACCATTTCTTCAGCATCTTCTGCCGAATCCGCGTCTACCAAGAACTTCACCGTAATTGCATACCGTTGTTCCACCGCTAACTCCTTTCTCTGCCTGCTTCCCCGGAATCGCTCAGGCGAATATTCCGAGCGTCTTTGTAAGGTCTCATCGTGAATGAGGGCACCCACGCAGGTGACTCTGTCATGGAGGGCCGTACTTTCTGACAGATGCAACCGCTGTGTCAACTATGGCAAACAGAAAGTGGATCAAGGAAGAAATCGGAGCGGTATGAATCTCCGTCGAGAGCACGGACTCAGAGGAAAGGCGGCGAGGCGGTTACGGGAACGGACGTACGATTATTCCTCACATTCTAGATCTTTGAGGATGGCCTCGATCTTTGAGACCTCTTTTGGAGAAATCCGTGTAAAGGCAAGTCCGAAGGTATTGCCTTCAACCCAGCGGACCGTGGCTTCATCGATCCGTAGCGGCCAATCGAATCCGGGCACATGGAGGCGACATTCGAATGTCGCCCCTTGCACAACCTTCATGTCGCTTTCAATCTTGCACCCGCCGGAGGAAATGTCGAGCGTCCGGCCTTGCCCCTCTTTATTCTGGCCGGAAAAACTACTGCGGAATTGGGTTGTGAAACGTGGCTGAATCCGCCGCTCATGCGACGATGACTTGGCAGGAACCTGCTCGACAGCCTCCGACTTGAAGAGGGAGCTGAGTTTTTTTAGAGCGTGCGCCGTCATCTCTCCCTCCATTCTCCGAATGAGCTATCGAAACGGATCGGCAGACCTCTCTCCAAT
>MSXM01000043.1:18544-46498 GCA_002083565.1 Nitrospira sp. ST-bin4
CTGCTCACTTCTTGATATTGAGCAACATATGCCCGCGACGGTTCTGTTGGTAGCACGATTCATCGTGATCTGAACAGAATGGCCGTTCCTTGCCGAAGGACACGATCGCAACCTGTTTCTCGCTTACACCCGACTCAATAAGGTAACTACGGGCGGCCTTTGCCCGTTTGTCGCCCAGCACCAAATTATAGTCGCTGGTTCCTCGCTCATCACAATGTCCTTCGACCCGCATGACTGCCCCCGGATGTTCCTTGAGGTAGGCGGCATCATGATTGAGCGCCTCCATTGCAGCATCCGCCACAGCCCATTGGTCGTATCCGAAGAACACATCCTGAAGGCCTGCCTCCATCGCCGCTTTTTCCGCTGCTTTCTCTTCTTTGGTGAGCTCGACCCGCCGTTGAGCGTTTCGATTCATCGACGTGGAAAATCCCCCTTGCCCCAGACGCTCTTCCGATGGATTCTTGGAGAAACCACTCAACTCGCCGCTGGAACCTCCACGAGAGATTTTGGGGATATCCCCGTCACCGTCGGACTGGAGCCACTTCGTCCCGCACCCTTGACTCGACAGGATAATCATCCCCATGATGACCATGGCTCCGGACTTCGCAATCATTCTATTCATGACTTCTCTCCTCTGAATGAAGTGATCAACTAGCCGTTCAATTTGTTCACGAGCCTGCGACCTCTATGATCGGCACTTCGCGCGCCCCCAGAGGACACAACAAATATAGCACCGATGCTGAAATCCGCCTGATTCGGTGGATTCTCTATGCACGAACGGAGCAACCGCGTAGTTTCAACGACTTACGAGATTGTCACAGCAGGGAGAGAGTGTGTGTGTGATGAGGTCGTGCCCATCGTATCTTTTTCACGGGTCAAACGATGGTACAGGCTGGCTCAGGAAAAATACGAAGAACTCTACAGCAGCGGCCTTCCTGAAGAATAAGCAAGACAACAACGCGTGCGAAAACATGAGCGCACAGCCGCCAAAGAAGAAACCGCAAGGCACCGCCCCAAAAACGTCGCCATCGAGAACGTTCAATGGCTGGCGATTCGCTTCCGGTCAGACCAACGGATCGGTTGCAAGACAGTTCCCAATGCTGCGATCGCGCAAATGAACAGCAGCATCGCCAGAACAACCATTAGAAAAAATCCTGCTTTCATGTCGTGCATCACAGGGATCATACCGCCTCCCTCCTCTTGCTCGACTCACCTACCCCGCCAAACTGAGCCTGGAAACTATCTCGGCAGATGCCTCTGCCTACTAAACGCCTTTGCTTGAGTGTACACCTTCAATGTACCTCGAGCCGAAGAAAAGGTCTATGCCGCTTTGGAGGTGGAACTCTATTACAATAGGGGCAGGAAGATCTTTCGGAACCTAAGACCAAATATCTCACAACTAATTGATGTTACTGATATAGATTGGCACTATCTAGTCTGGTGCGCCCGGCAGGAATTGAACCTGCGACCTACGGGTTCGAAGGCTGATTAGGTAGAAAAGAGCAACTCCCTGTTTTGCGTTTGGTTTCCCGCTTTTTCACTAGGTTTCATGAAGTTACGGGCTTTCTACCTATTCCGGTTGTTTCTGTTCGATGCAGTCATTTTCGAGCACATTTAGCACAAAAGAAGCACAGCCAAACAGCCGGTGACCCGCGGAATTTCGACCTGCAGGCACCACCGGCATAGTAATCTGAATTCAACGAGCTTCTCGCATACAAATGTGACCTTCCAATTTCTTGTCTGGAGATCACCTCCGAACCGTGCAGACATCACTGCACTTCCCCAGCAGGCGCCTCCGATTTGTGCTAGCACGCACTTTGAGTCCGCACCGCTCGCTGAACAACGGATGGGGCAGCCGACAAGACTTCAGTTGATACTCATGGTGCCGGCGAGCTGCATGAGGACGGCCCTGCGGTCCGCCGGGATGCGAAACGAGTCTGCACAAAGCCAGTATCGGATGAGAATCGGAAGCACAGATCAAAAACAATCGCACAGCCGGAACCGGAATGCACGTTGCGAGAACGCGCGGAGCGGTGAACGGCCGGGAGTTTTTTGTACTACCTCCCCTTACTTCTTCGGCCCGCGAGTCTCACTCCATCACCGGCCTGGTTTTAAAGGGGAGGGTCAAATGATCGGTTATCCGTTGTTGAAGCCTCATGTTCTGCACTATGGCGTGGCAATGAAAATTCTGGAGCAGCAGCCCGATCTTGGGAAAGTGTGCGCCCTGCTCGGACCTACGCACATCGATACGACGCAGATCCACACGATGATTCGCCCAGCACACCAGAAACAAGCGGTCTCGTTTTACGAAGAGCCGGCGCGGGAGATGTTGGCGAGTTTTCGGAGTGACAAGAATTCCATGTTCGAGGAACATTTGCATGTTCCTCAAACACGGAGTCTAAAACTTCAATAAAATCAAAGTGGTGGTCCCAACGGGATTTGAACCCGTGTTTAAGCCTTGAGCGGCCGGCCAAGTGAAAGGCTGACCAAGATTCTAAACCAGGAATAGCAGGGCGGTCTTCCCAAATTGTGCGAAAAGTCATTGAGTTATAACCTCAGAAGGCAAGCATGTCCTGTTTCCATTAGTTATATCCTTTTCATATGATTCTTCTCTTTCTGTCACGCTGAAGTCACGTTTAGGCGACAGAACATTTAGCATCATCGGATATCATTACGCAGCATAAGCGGAATATCTCCGCCTGCCTCCGTACAGCCATAATTTGCTCACCGCTGAACCGCTTCTGTTTCGCAGCACACTTTTCCCTTCAGGGGTCTGATTATGCCGGAAACTCTCCTTTGTATTGGCCCCAAAAAGGCGGGGCCGACCAGAGTCCGTCCAGTCCAAGCGCTCAAACGACAGCCAAAGCTTCTCGTCTGTGGCGCTGGTCACCGCCAGGTAGAAACCTAGCGTCTATTCCTGTTGCGTTGGTTCGATCTGATCGAAGCGAAGATTGCTATTACCGACTCCGCGGCCGGTCTCCCGCCGCCGTCCGATCCACACGTATGTGCGTCCGTCATACCAGCGCGCACGCTGGAAGCTCCGCGTGACGATCGTGCCCGCGTACGGGATTTCCTCTTCGTTCACGAACCATGGCAGCGTGGGCTCGTTGAGCAGCACGCCCTTCGCTTTTATCACGTCGCGCGGTGGCACACCCATCTTCGGCATAGCTGCGCGCTGGAATACGATATCCTGGCTGCTGCCGGGACGCTGGACGGGAAGGAACGGTATCCAGTTCTTGGGCACGGTCGTTCCCAGGAGATAGCGAATCGCGGCCGGCGAGTCGACGATCTTCTCGGGCAGCACGCCCGTCTTGTCGGCGGCGTCGTGGCCGTTGATGCCGCGACCCGTCGCGTCGGGGATTACTTCCTCAACCGCCCACACCATGTTCGCCATTTCGTCGCGTGCGAATTGAATGCGCTCGAGCGCGTCACTCTCCAGCGTCGCGCCGAGGGTTGACGGTAAGAAAAACTTTCGGTTGTAGCTGCCGAGCCCGCCGCGATTGCTCAGGTTGAAGAGGCTCCAGCGTTGCCAGTTGTTGTCTGTGCCCTCGTCGGCGGCGCGGATTTGCAACCGCTCGCCGAACACGTCGGTGACCACCAGGCTGAGCACTTCGCACAGCGTATTGACCGGGAGCTTGTACGGCACCACGAACCAGTCGTTGCCATATACTAGGCCAAGCTCCGCGAATACCAGCAGAAGCTGGTCGGTAGTTTGAGCCTCGAGCGCGCCGAAGTTGACCTGACGTTCCTCCATCTCCCAGAAACGCGCATTCGGCATTCCCTTGAAATTCGCGGTCACCGGCAGGAAGGACATTGCCTCCTCGGCCGGCTCGGGCGCCACATGGGCCGGATCGGTGATGGGCAGCGGCGCCGGCCGAGGTTCCACCTCGAACGAATACCAGTCGAGCTTGCCGCCTTCGTAGCGCGGCGCGCTGAGGGTCATTTGTGAGCCGCTGCCGGCAGGTGCCGAGGCCTGCACCGGATAACAGAGGCGCGAGTTGTCCCACACGGCGGGAGCTGCGGCCGTGGGCTGCAGGTACAGGCGCTCAAGCCAGCCAGCGAAAGAGTCGATGATGGGCTGCATCACCGGCAGGTCGCCACCGTCAATGGGAACGTTTCCGATGAACGTGCCGGCCGCGATGGCCCTGAGCGCCTGCTCGCCGTCGAAGCAGGTGCGGCGCGTGGCGAGGTACAGGTTGAGTCCGTCGACCTGGCCGCGAAACTTCCCCTCGTCGTTCTGCCCGAACGCGTATTTCTGCAAATAGCGCGGCAGGTACTTGGCGCGCATCGTCGGTGAATGCATGCGCAGAAAGAACTGCGCCGCCTGCACGCACAGTGCATGGGTGAACGGCACCTTTTCTCGCTCGATCGACGCTTCGAGCGGCACGGTGTCGTCGTAGGGTACGGGCGAACCATCGCCCAGCTTCACCCGGTCGACGGTGAGTTTGCGCGTGACCAGGCGTGCGTCGATGGGAGAACCGGCATCCTCGGCGGTGAGTTCACCGAGCTGCCACTGGCGGGTCAGCAGCCACATGGCATCACGCACTTCGGCACGCAGACTGCGAGTGAAATCGTGCGTGCGCGGGCGCGATTCCAGACGGTTGTAGGCCGTGACTGCCGGCTCCCGGTACAGCTCGACGAGCAGCTCGGGTGTCTCCTGCATTACCGCCGTGAGTTGTTTCGCCACGAGCTCATCCTCCTTTGGTGTTGACGGACATCATCTGCATCACGGGCAGGCGGATCTCGGCGAGCACCATCGAGTAGTCGAGGGAAACACTTGCGGGACTGGTGCTGAATTCGGCTACGACCGCGGGCAGCAGGGTTCCGATTCCAGCCGCATCGCCGAGTGAATCGGGCTCCACTGCGCGAAGTTTCGCGCGGCGGAACGTGTCCAGCACCGAGTCGACCAGGTCGTCCCACGACCAGGCGCCCGTTTCGTTGGGCGATACCGCCAGCAGGATGGCCTGCGGTGGTGCGCTGTTCGGCGCGTTGTAGTTGAACGTGAGACCGGTCACTTCTTGACGGTTGGGGACCGATTCCGTCCACTCGTCTATCAAGAGACCGCATTGTGGACCGGCGGCAGAAAATCCCTGCGGCAAGTGCTGCACCATCGAGACCGTGTCGTGCGCGACCTCCATCGTCGAGGGAAACTGCACTCCCAGCCACGAATCGTTGGTGCGGAAGGGTAGCTGAAATGCCGTGAGCGGCAGGGGTGTCACACGCGCGGCGTCGGCCATCATGCGGAACACCTCGAACTCGTGCACGCGCTCGCGAACACAGGCGACACCGTGCAGCCACTCTTCGACCGGCAACACCGAGCCTGCACTGCGGGCGTGCACGAGCAGCGCACCGCGCGCGGCATCGGCATCGCGCACGGCGTACTCGTCGCCGTACACGAAACGCGGCAGCAGCACCATGTCAGCTCCCATCCAGGTTTTCACCGCACTGCCGAGCAGCCTCATCACTTCCTGTGCGCCACTCGCTGCGGCCGCGTCAGCGAGCAGAGTGTCGGTGGCGGTTCCTAGTTCGGTGGCGCGTTTTACCATGGCATCGGCCTGCGCGACCAGTTCGTCGCGTTGCGCAATGTCGGTTCCGGTGGTCGACCTGGGCATGGCATAGCCGAACCCAATGCGTGCCACGGCAATCAGTGCCGCGCGCAGGGCAGTGACATCCGCGGCTTGGGTCGAGGCGCGGGCGTCGTCCGCGGCAGCGCCCAGTGCCCTCAGCTGATCGCGCACGGCGGCGACGCGCGTTGAAACGCGCGTGAGCAATTCCCCGGTGTCGATGCGGCCGGGATTATCGGTCGGCGGTGCCGGATCCCTCGAAGCACAGTAAAAATGCCGACCGTCGAGCGGGCGCGCCGTACCGAGCAGCTTGCGTAAGCGGTCGGCAAGCGGTAGCACTTCAGCAAACGACCGGACGCCGGCCGCGCTGCCGGCGTCCGCGAAGGTGATACGCACGATGGCGTCGTCGGCAAGTGCGCGCTCGCTCGCGAACACGTGTCGCACCCGCGTCTCAAGCTCGGCTGCGCCGCTCGACTCGGCCTGGCTGCGCACCAGGTAGATGAAATCGATGGGCTGGAGATCGAGGTCCTCGACCGAAATCGTGTCTTCGATGGGTCCGGCGCCGTCGTTCAGCACCACGCCCTCGCCGTTCACGGCCGCGACGCGGCAGCAAATCGTACCGGGAGTACCGAGCAGGTCGCCCAGCCAGGCGTTAAGCGCGGGCTCGAGCCGCGCGCGCTCGGTGAGTGCGATCGGGTTCCACGGATTACCCGCGGCGGCCGCGTCGAATTGTACAGCCAGCCGCTGTGTGAAGGCGAGCTGCGTGCCGCGGGGCGTGTCCAGCACCTCGATATCCGGGGGCAGCGTGGAGCTGCCTGCCGACTGCAGTACTGCGGCCGCACGATCGAAATTTCCGAGCGCGAGTTGATAGGCGGATTCGGCGGTGAGCAGGTCGCGCAGGGCATCGAGCGTGTTTTCGATGGACGCCTTCTCAGCTTTCAGCGCGTTCTCCTGCTCGGTACTCAGTCCGGTCAGGCCAGCGACTCCCCAGGGAAATGGCGCGGTGGTCCGGGCCAGGGTGAGGCCGTTGACCACCTGGTGATCTTCCTGGACCTCGGTGGCACCGGCGGGAGCGCCTGCCGCTGGCACGCGCGTGCGCACGATCGGAAAGGCGGCGCGGAACTCCGGCTTGAGATCGTCGAGGATCACCGGGTTCGGATTGCGCGTGGTCCAGTCGTGCAGGCCGCGTTCAAACTGCACACCTAACAGGGTTTCCAGCGACTGCCCGTTGCGGATGCCTTCGATGAGATACCTGGCCCGCTGTACGCGCCCTGAAGACAGGTTCACGGCCAGGGCTTGCGGATCCGAGGGCGAGGCGTGCGTGAGATAGCCATTGCGTAGCAGCGCCGCCGCCGTGGCGTGATTCAGCGATGCGGCGTGCACGTACCCGCCATTGCCGGTCTCGGTGAACAGGTTGTCTTCGCCAGCGACCGGCACGCGCGCGCCAGCGCTGGGTTTCACGTTCTCCAGGTATCCGTAGGCACCGAGATACGCGCCGGTGCGACGCTTGCCGGCTGGTTGGTCCAGCCTGCGTTGCGCGTGCAAGCGGCGGGTGAACAACGAGGTCTGCCACGCATCCAGCCGGTAGCTGAGCGTGTCGAGATGTTCTACCAGTGCGCGTTCCAGGCGCCCCGTAGGCAGCGTCCGCAGGACATCGAGTGCCGCCTTCTGCTGTCCGAGCCCGGCGCCGGCGCCAGTGAGTGCCTGCGGCGCATGGACCACGGTGAGCAGCGGCTCGGAGCTGGCGGAGGACGCCGCGATGCTGCGTGCCGGCGCGCGGAAGACTTCCCACACCGAGGGCGACGTGTCACTGATGTTCAGGAACTTGCGCGATCGCACCAGTTCGTCGGCATTGATCTCAAAGCCTGTGAGGAAGTCGTGGATCGCGCGGCTGCTCTCCATGATCAACGAGAAGTGCAGCATCATGTAGAGAAGCGCGCTGGGCCTGGCTGCGCCGCCGAAATCCTGGCGCTCGAGCGCATTCGCATTGCTGGCATTGGCGATCAGCCAGTCGATGTAATTGGTTCCAGAGGTGCCTAAGGGCTTGATGGTGGCGGTTTCCGACAACGGCAGACCATCGATCAGCAGTTTCGGGTCGAGCGTGGTCTGGTAGTGGCGCCAGATGAGCTGCAGGAGGAGAGGCAGGGGTTTCGGCGTCCCGCTGGGCCGGGTATCGGTGTAGCCCAGGCGACGCAGCAGCGGGATCGACTGCAGCGCCTCGATGTACATACGCATGATGTCGTCGGTTTCCGAGCCACCCCAGGCGAAGGACTCGAGATTGCGCAGATAGTCGTAACTGTATCCGACGCGCTGGTGGAATTCGGCCGATGTGGGGTGCAGTCCAAGTACCTTGAGCAGGTTTTCGGCGCCCTTTGCGCCGGTACCCAGTTGCGCGACGTCGCCGAGCTTTGCGGCCCACATCTTGTCGAACACGCGCAGGGCATTGACGAATATGGATTCGAAGTTCCGGCCGGGCAGGACATGCGCGCGGTCGTCGGAGTCGTCGCGACGCGGCTGCCAACGTTCCAGGGAGCTGGTGGGCAGGATGCCGTACGGCTGGTTGCCCACGCGAATTGCTGCGATCGGGCCGCGTCCCGTGACCATCTCGGTGAAATGTCCGCGCAGTGCGGAGCGGGCACCGTCCGCGATGACTTCATTGAGCATCTGGTCGAGGTAGTAACCGAGGGTGCCGGCATACAGCGCGCGATTCATGGCTACCGCTTCCGCATGATCGCGTCGGCCGGCTCCGTCCACGTGCAGCAGCGGTTCATAACGGATACCGAGGAAGTCGGCGAAGCGCTGGCCGTCGCTCGCGGCACTGCGGTCATCCGCGGGCGTGAAGCGGGCGGGGCTCGCCCCAGCCACTCCGGTTTCACCGCCGCGCGTGTAGCCGGAATCGTTGCCATCCGTATTGTTAGTCGGTGTGCCCTGGGCCAGCAGCTCGAAGCCGGCGTTCGAGTAGTGGTGACCGTCGATCAGTTCTTCGAGCAATGCCTGTCCGTCGCTGGCGTCGACGGAGAGCTTGATGCCGAGCACCAGCAGCCGGTCGAAGCCCTGCTTCATGTCTTCGGAGCTGACGGCCACGCGAAATCCCAGTCCGCCCTCCACCGCACGGTCGAAATTCCGCACCCATTCGAACGCGGCGCCAAACTTGAGCGAGTTGTCGAGCACTTCGCGCGAGATCGACGCCTCGTCGTCGGGTGCATCGACGGGTGAGGGACCCAGTATGACGATGTCTTCTACCGGAAGTCCCACTTCGAAGACACGCCGCGTCTCGCCGCGCCATGCCATGACCACGAAACGGTCCGGCAGCACGCGAGAGTGTGGCGCCGTCGTCCAGGCATTCGGCTTGGTAGTGTGCTCGGGGAATTCCAGAGTCAGTTCGGCATCGGCGAGTGCGGCGTCCCAGTTGAGCGGGAGGCATGCGCGTGCGACCCACGCGGCGCGATTGGCGCCGAACCGTTTTGCAAGCAAATTCCAGGACGCGGAACGCCCGGCGTCATCCGTCGCGGCGCGGTATCCTGACCAGTACGCCTCGCCGTGCTCGATTTCCGGAGGCGTGAGCAACGCCTCGTGACTGGTGATCCCGATGTCGTCGGGATACACGCGCACCCACAGCTCTGCCGCCCCGTCCGGCAGTCCCGTCTTCCAGCGGGTTTCGATGCGCAGCGGCAGCAGCGTGATCGGCAGCCCGTCGTCCCAGGCCGAGATCAGTTCCTCCGGTCCGCGACCGGCATACAGATCTTCGATGCGCTCGCGCAGGTCGGCTTCGCGCCGTGCCTTCATTCCACGCGCCTTCGTGACGTCGATCCGGTTCTGCGCGTCCTCGTCACCGAGCACGACGCTACGAGAACGGTCTTCCGCTGAGGCGATGTCGGCGGCGAGATCCCTGAGTCGCTTGTCGAGTGACTTGTTCTCCCTGGTAAGCCGGGCCGCGTCCTCCAGCCGCGCCTCTTCGCGCGCGAGCTCGTCTCGTTCCCGGTCTATCGCGACGCGCAGCCCGGCCCGGCGAGCTTGCGCGGCCTTGACGGCATCCTGCAGCGCGTCGATTTCCTGTTTCGCCGCGCGCGGCAGTTTTCCGGCCAGGTGAGCCACTTCGGCTGCGGCCGCGGCGATTGCACGTGGCGCAGCCGAGAGTCGCTCGCGCAGGGCTGTGACCCGCTCTCTGGCCGGTGCGAGTTTTTTGAGCTGCCGAGCGATGTTCGCCTTGCGCGCCTCGGTTGCCGCCGCCTGCGCCCGCAGCGCCCGCAGTTGCGCTTCCGTGGCCGGATCGCCTGCGCCTTCGCCGCGCTTCTCGCGCGCCAGCGCACGCTGCAGGGCGGCGCTGCGCAGCTGCAGCAGATAGAGCTGCTGGCGCGCGTTGTCATGCTCCAGCCTCGCGGCGCGAATGGCGGCAATATCTTCGGAATAGGTGCCCATCAGAGTCCCTCCAGCATCTCTTTGGCGTGCATCGCGATCATCACCGGCGCCTGGAGCAGGATGTTCGCCATGCGCGCGGAGTCGCTGCCCCACTGCGCAAGGCTTTCACCCGCACCGGCCGGCACGAAGTTCTGGGGCTGCACGCTGGTGTCGACGAACATCTGCCCGGCGGGGAAACGATCCCAGGCAAGGTCATTCCAGGTTAGCGGTGTAGTGCTGTTGTCATCCGGTTCGAACGCGATGTCCATGCCGAAGCGTGGTTCGCCCGGCAATTGCTGGATGATGAAGTAGTAGCCCCAGTCGTCGTTGTCCGTCTGCGGATTCGCGGCGCCCTTGGCCTGTTCGGCCGTCAGGTCGAAACCGAAGAAGCGGATGTCAGGATCGACCGAAGCCTTGAACACGGGAAACTTGATCTCGCGATCGATATCGGCCTGGTTTTCGACGTTGGCTATCACCGGCTCACGCTGCGGCTGCGGATTGCCATTCGAGTCGCGCGCCAGGTGGGCCTTCTGCGCGTAGATCAGCGTGTTCGGATATTTCTTCAGCAGGTCGCCGCGGATCGTGAGCACCACCTGCTCGCCGGGCGGACGTTGCGGATTGCGATGCGAGCCGAGCGCGGAGGTGGATGTCCAGCTGTCGAGGGGCGTGATGTCCTTGGATTTTTCGGAGGTCGCGCTGGCGCTTTCGCCGGTGGGTGTCGCGAGAATGCCGCGTGTGTCCCAGAATTTCCGGAAGTAGCTGCCACGCTGATCGGTCGGATACTCACGCCACAGCAGCTCCTTGCCGAACTCGGTGTTGAGACCCGCGAGATACGCCTCGATGAACGGCGGATTGGTTTCCAGTAGCGTGATGCTGTTGGGAGGCAGGAGCTTGAGATTCGGCAGTAGCAGCTCCGACGACAGGTCACGCAGTTTCTCGTACATCGGATCGTCGAAGTCCGGATATGCCATGGCGGGCACGAGATGTTCGGGCTCGAGCAACCAGGTGGGCGCGAAGTCGAACTTGACTCCGGCCGTGACGAATTTTGGGAAAGCGGTGAGCGGATTCAGCGCGGCACTCAACTTGATACCCGCGTTATCGAGATCAAAGTTCTCGCGCACCGGCTCGGCGGCGCGGATGGTCAGGCGTTGTTCGAGCCGCGTCGCTGCTAGCCGGAAAGCTTCCGCCTGTGCGCTGTCCCTGCCGGAACCTCCGGGAGTGAACGTCGTGACGGTGGTGAAGCCGATCGCGCCGGGGTTTGCCGACGTGGTCTCGGTCGCGGTGGTGACCTGTGTGGCGCCGCCGCCGCGCGGCGGAACAACCGGATTGATTTCGACGAACCCGAAATCGCTGCGTGGCGACACCTGGTTCAGAACATCGACCACGGTGCCCGGATCGATGATGCCGCCGGGGCCCCCCGGCGCACCGGGCCCGGGCTGCGGCGGGTGATTGCTCGCCCACACAGAGGCGGTGATGAGCGCGACCATTGCGAGCCCGATCACCAGTACCCAGGCGCCGGTGAAGAGCCCGACCAGCAGCAACAGCACGATCAGGGTGATGAACAGTAGCCAGCGATGACGCAGCAGCCACTGCAGCCAGCCCGGTACTGCGGGCGGCAATTCTTTTACGACGCTGTCGTCGGTGACCAGGTCCGAGCCCGGCTTCTTGGGTGGCGCGGCCGTCAGTACCCCGTCTGCCATGTCCTTGATGAGTGCCTCGTGCGTGAATCCTCCGTCCGCCCGGGTGATGCGGCGCGCGAACGCACCACGGGGCCGCAGGAAACGCCGCAGTGCGCCGCTGAGTGCCGCCGCCGGCAGCGTGCTCTGGTTGACGAGGTGTTGAAGCGTGGTCGGCGAACCGCGGATCTTGCGCAGCGTGCCGCCAAAAAACGCCAACTTGCGCTCGGTGGAAAACTTCGCGCCGAGGTTGACGTACACCGCCTCGCTGGCACGCATGGCGTACGCGGCGAGACGGATGAGGCGGTTCGCCTCGAGCACTTTCTGCACCTGCTTCCAGGCCCGCGCCACGTAGTTTTCCTGGTTCTCCTGCACGACGCGCGTACCGAACCCTGCCGAGACACGATTGCGAGGATCGCGGTTGAGCGCATCCACCCAGCCGCTGCGCGTCACGTCCACGGTGTGCTTGCGCGCGTGGTGCTCGCCGTAGATAGGCGGCGAGACCACGGGCAGCGGTGCAGTGGCCGGATTGCTGCGACGCTGCTCGGGGAAATTCAGTACAGACTGCAGCTCCTGCAGGAACTGGCGTGTGGGATCGACGTTCGAAGGCCGAGGCCGGGTGGTCGGCGCCTTGAGTGCGCCCTCGAGCCCGAGAACAGTCTGTTTCTCGTCGGCGGGCACCACCTGGCCGATGTTGGTGCCGACCGTCAGACCCCAGCCAGGTTTCTCGCCGTCCATGTTGCGAATACCGAGGTGCGAGTCGGCCACCTTGGGTTCGAGCCGCTTGACCATCGACTCGAAGTCCTCGTTCTCTCCGGTGCGGAAGCGCCACTGAAAGAACACCGGCAGCTCCACCGCGCCTGGTGCGCCGCTCCAGGCCGGCAGCTGGGCGTCGACATCCTTCGGGTTCTGGCCGAGGCCGGCGAGCCGCCCCGTCTCGAAGGCTGGCACGACGAAGGCACCGTAGGGTGTGTTGGGCTTGAGCTTCCGGGGGCTGGTGAGCCGGCTGATGATGCGATCCGAATTCGGATGATCCGGCTGCTGCAGCGACTCGAGGAAGCGCTCGAACTGCGACGCGTCGGCAAAGGTCTCGTTGGTATGCACGTGTGCCCACGCCCAGGTCTGCGTGGCCGGTGGCAGCGAGGCGCTCGAACTCACCTTGAGCACCGGCAGCGGCATGCGTCTTTCGATCGTGAATTCGCCCGGGGTCTCGTCGGTATCCTCTTCGAGGACCACGAGCGCCAGCCACGGGCGCAGCCTGGCGCCCGCTGGCGCGGCCGGCGTGTAACGCCAGGGCAGGTCCTCATCGTAGAACTCGACGAACGCAAGGTAGTTCGGCTCGAAGTCAGTGACCCAGTCTTTCGGCTCGGTACGTACGACGTTTGAGTTGCTGATCCCTGTCACATCGCCCGGGCCCATCAACTTGAATTCTTTGTGCACGGGGCGCGTGTTCACGCTCACGTCCACCGGTACCGTGGCACGCTCCTTGACCGTGCCGCCGGACGCGCCGAGCGTGTCGGTCTGGATGATCGATCGGCCGATGCCCTTACGCAGCCAGGCGCTGAATGTGTATTTGCCGACGGTCAAGCTCATGCGGCCCCCGCCATCTCGACTTCGTGGCGCGCCATCACCTGGATCTCACCCGCGAGTTCCGGGTGGTCGCGCAGGATTTCGTTTCGCAGCGCGTACGCTTCGGCCTGTGTCGCCGCCGTGTACTTGGTTGCAGCCGGCGAGAAGTCCTTCACCGTGACCACCTGGTAGGCACCCTGGTGTGCGTCGGTATTCACGACCACGGCCGCGGGACCGTTGCCGCCGCTCTTGCGCGCCGCGACCGACAATTCATTGGTGCCCACCGATCCGCCGAGGAACATCATGTCGAGGAAAACCTTGGGCAGTGCCCACGACCCGGCGGGGAAGGTCTGCTTGCGGTGTACGTAGCTCATCTCGTAATCGACATCGCGTACCACATTGGCACCGGTCGAAGAGGCGTCTCCGGTCGCGAATCGCAGTCCGCTCGGCATAGATTCGAACGACTTGCGCGACAGCTTCTCGCTGTCGCTGAGCTTGAGGAAATTGCCGACGGCAAATTCTTCGCGCGCGGGCTGCGAATCCGTGCCCGCCGAGGTGATTGCAAACGTGGTGTCGCCCGTGACCGAATTGTTGCTGAACTGCTGGATGGCCAGGCCGAGCGGCGTCACTTTCTGGCTCACGCTGAGCACACCAAAGGGATGCAGCAGCAGCGCATCCTGCGGTACCGCGGTCTCGCGCAGGGTCACCGTCTGGCTCACGTTGGTCGGCAGCTCGGCGATCCAGTTGCGGCCGTCCTTGATGGCTTCCTCCAGACGATCGAGTACATTGATGGCTTCGAGCAGCGGGTCCACCGGATCGTCGCCCCAGGTCTCGTCGAAACCGACGCTGATACTGAAGAACAGGATCTTGAGGCGCGCATCGCCCTTGGCATGCCAGGGAGTCGGTCCCGACAGCTCCGCGGACACGTCAATGCCTGCGATCACGTCCGTGCCCTTGCGCAACGCGAGGCCGGCGTATAGGTTCGCGACGAAGTGCAGCGGAATGAACTGTACCAGCAGGTCGTATCCCAGGAACCCGTAGATGTTGAAGCCTGCGGCTTCGGCATACAGCTCCACCTTCGCGCCAGACTGCAGTGAGTTGGAGGTCAGGGCGAAATAGGTTTGTGCCATGAGGCGCGGGTTCTCGCCCGACAGCAGCGCGATGCCGATGCGTTTCATGCCGGTGAGATCGGGCGGGATCTCCTTGAACGCCGGGTGGAAGCCTCCGACGCTGATGACGAACAGTTTCTGCGCGCCCCAGCCGATGCGCAGCGCCATATCACCCGTCAGCACGAACACCAGCAGTGTGGAGTCGAACAGCGAGGCGTCGAACCAGATCAGGCCTTCATCGAAGTCGATGCCACCCGCGAAATTCACCTGTAGCTTGAGTACCGGCGCGTCCTCGGTGGGTAGGATGAAGCGCAGCACCCCGATGATGGTGAGTTGCGGCGCCGGAATGTCGAGGATGATGCCGATCTCGAGCGTGATGATAGCCGGCGAGCCCCAGCCGAGCTTGCCCATCGGCGCCACGATGAAGTGGCCCTTCGTGATAGGGAAGAACGCCTTGAGGTCGCTGACGATGCGCGTGATGTTCCCGATCACATCCGGCGGGAACAGGATGCTGCTGACACCGCCGGTGCGCACGCCGAGGCGCAACGCCTCGCTGTCGAGCGAGCGGTTGAGGCCGAGCAATCCGCCGACGCCGATCAGCACGAAGCCGTAACCGAGCTGGATCGGCGTGAACTCCGCGGTCACCAAGATCAGCAGCGCAAAACCCTTGCTGCCGTCCGGCATCTTCGTGTTGATGATGCCGATGGCCTTGAGCGTAAACACGCCCTTGAACGACAATTCCAGGGCGCCGATGTATTCGCCCTTGTCGTAGTCAAGCGAGAGGAAGCCGCCGCCGGTGATCGGGCCGGCCTGCACGCGCAGCCCCACGCCGTTCGGAGGCTTGAAGCCGATGTCGAGCTGCGCTGCGCCGAGGTTGCCGCTGTTGCCCGGCGGGAAGGAGAGCGTTGCGGTCACGCCCATGTTCTGCACGACTGCCTGCAGCGGGCCTAACAATGCTTTGATGTCCGCGCCGATACTGAGCGGAATCTTGCCGTCGCGCAGCGCGGCAGCCAGCGTCAGCGCTTCGATGGAAATCGGCCCGAGCTCGATGTGCAGAGGTAGGCGCACCTCCAACGCACTGCTGCCGCTGAAATAGAAGCCGCGTTCGGTGGACACCCCCATGAGCATGGAAAAGTCGGCTTCGATGACTGTGCCGGGCAGGATCTTGCCGATGAAGCCGTCGCCCTTGCGACCGTCGATGATCACCTTGCCGTCGTTGAGCGTGCCGCTGAGATCAAGCTGACCGTTGGCTGTGCCGCCCGAGAAACTCAGGCGCGTGTTCACGCCGAGCGTGAAATCGCCGAATTCCATTCGGCTGCCCGTGGCCTGGCCGAAGATGATGAACGGGGCAGGCGGGTCTTTCTTGAGGATCAGTCGAGCACCGAAGGTGCCGTCGAAGCTGCTCACCGAGGGCGGTGTGAACGTGACGCTGCCGTCGGTCCTGATAGTCAGGTCGGTGTTGAGCGGGATGTTGGCGGCGGCTTCGACTTCGAGCTTCGCGTCCGGGCCGAGCGGAATGGTGATGGTGCCGGTTGAGAACTCGTCCTTGAGGCGGATCGCGAGGCCTACGACGCCGGAGGCGGTGGGCACCATCTCGAGAAGGACCATGTCGAGCCGCTTTGGCGTCGCGGTGTCGTCGTAGAACACCGGCAAGCCGGACATAGCGATGAGCTTTTCCAGGCGCGGGAAAAGCTTGCTGCCGTCGAACGAGGAATCCCAGCCGTACAGCGAGACCGCCTTGGCGGCCGGATCGCTGACCCAGTCGCCGATGGCATTGAAGTTGTAGCTGTAAATCGTGTACGGCGGATTGTCGGGATCGGCTGGATCGACGTCGAAGTCCGTACGGTCGAGCAGGCCGAAGAATTCGACTGCGTCGTTCAGGCCACGGATGGCATCGAGGTAGTTGCCGAGCAGCTTGTTGAAGATGCGCTCTGCGATCTGCCCGGCGTCGGGATGCAATCCGTTCGCCGCAGTTGCCAGGGCGTCAAATGCCGAAACGATCTCGCCTACTTTGACGGTGGCGAGGATGGCATCCGTGCCGACCGAGCCCCAGTCGGGGTCTTCCTTGTCGATCTCCTTGATGATGTTGGTGACGAGCGTGATCAGCTCTTCGGTCTTGTCGACGATGGTGGTGATAGGACCACTCAGCGTCGCAACCTGCCCGGCAGTCAGGGGAATTCCCATCTCGGCGAAGAAGCCAACATCGCGCGGCGCGACCAGATCGTTACGCAGCGGCTCCATGAGCTTGGACAGCTCGGCCGCCACCGCTGCCAGTGTGTCGCGTTGTTCGCTCACGCACCGGCCTCCGCGGTTTCGAGGTCACGCAGGATTTCGAGGCAGTCGACGAACGTTTCGGCATCGGCAAGCTGCAGCAGCGTGTCGCCGTGACGCTCGAGCGCCTGTCGCAGGCTGACGCCGCCTTCATTCATGAGCACGGTGCGCAGCCGGCGGAGGAGAGTTGCGCGCTGTACACCGCGAATCTCGCTGGGCATGCGATTCGACTCGCCGCGTAGGTGACCGATCGTCGATGCGAGGAAAGCCGGCCCTTGCAGGCGATGCCAGGCGACTTTCCCGGCGCGCGTATGCCGCACGATGCAGGAAATCTCCCGCTGGTGTTCTGTAAAGGCCCTGAACAGTTCATCGCCGGCAGTTGACTTTCGCAGGCGCTCCCTCACTGAATCGAACTCCAGATCGGGTCGCGGCTGCTTCGTCGCGATCGAAGTGGACGCGAATACTTCCTTGCCCGGGACATCCGGCAGTGCGGCACCGGCCGCGTGCAATGCTTCGCCACTTCCGTCCGTCGCGCCGTCGCTGCCGTGATTCCTGCCGAGCTTGTCCTTCGTCGGGATGTAGATCTGGAGCTTGTCCAGCACTGGCACGATGTGGCACGCCCAGCTGAGGTGGAAATCATTTCCGGCCATGCGAAATTCCGGCCCGCCGAAGATCATGCCGATTGCCTGGTTGGTGTTGTCGACGACGATCGATCCAGAGTCGCCGTCTTCCGCAAAATTGCGCCTCCCGAGTCGATTGAATCCGCGCGGGACGTTCGGTCCGCCGTCGTACGCCGGATCGAGAACGATCTCGATCAGCTCGCGCAGGTAGACTTCCGGCCCGCGTCCATCGATGTGACCCACCCCGAGGACGTTCACGCCGATGACGATGCCGGTCGTCCGGCCGGTGGAGCGACCGACCTTGCGCACCCGGTGCGCGTCAGTCGCGCCGGCCAACGCCGTTCGCAACGCGGCATCGTCACTGGTTGGCTCATCCCTGGCGTTGCGAGTGACAACGACCATCATGGTGGAATCCCCGCGAACGTCTCGCACGTCCCGGATCCAGTTCCTGTAGGCCGGCACCGGCGTCGTATCCGGGCCCAGTCCCCGAATCTCTGCGACGTACTCGAGGCGGTTCGGGCCGCAGGTGCTGTCACAACACCAGCTGCCGACATCGATCCGGGCGATGCCGCAGTCGATATAGGGGAAGTCGGGTTCCTTGACCAGTGGATACTTGATCGAGCCCAGGCGAACGCCGGGATCCTTCCCGATCTTCGATGCGTACGGGTGATAGACGTAATCGCCCGGGCCGCACTTGTCGATGTCTTCCTTGAACCCTTCCAGCACGTGCGCGTTGGTAAGTAGATAGACATTGTCGTCGCCATCGCCGCCACCGCGCTTTCTCACAATGCATCCCAGCGTGCCAGCGACCATGCAGGGGCCAGTCTGAGGTTTCGATTTCTTGCGCGGCTCGATCTGGATGCCACCCTTGATCACGGTCTCGGGCTGGTCGTTGCCGCCGGCGTAATCAGGATTGGTTTCGTATTCGCGGAGCTTTTGCGGCACGCGCACGTCGACCCGGTAGCCTTCGAAAGTCCCAGGAATCCGCTCGGCGGGTTCGAGAGTCCGTACGTCACGCTTTTCCCGCACGAACGCCAGGAAGCCGAGTCCTGCCCTGAATTCTCCGCCGGTCTGGACATGGCCAAACCCGACGTCGAGCACACCGGGAATCCGCGTAAGCGCGGCTCGCGCGCGGGCATAAGCCTCCATGAATGCCGCGCGGTTGGCGGTGATGTGCGCGTTGCCCTTTGTCGGGTAGCTCATGCGCGCAGCTCCGCGCTTGGCGCACCGGAGCGCGAATTTTCGAGGAGTCGCAGGATATTGGCAGCTTCCTCCAGAGTCTCAACCTCGCCGAGCGCCAGCAGAATATCGCGATGGCGCGCGAGCGCGTCCTGCAAGCCAGGGCTACCGTAGTCCCGCAGCATGGCTGTCATTCGTTCGAACAATTCCCCGCGCGTGACTTCGCCGATACGCGTCGGAATAGTCGCGGTCTCACCCCTGAGGTGGCTGGCCGCGCACGCGGCGAAGGCCGGGCCCCGCAGGCGATGCCACGTCACAGTGACTGGTCGCTTCCTCTTGATCAGCTGCATCACTTCGCGGTGCCAGTCCTGGAAATCGTCGCGAAGCGAATTGCCGACGGTCGTCCCCTCCAGTTCCTCAAGCACGACGCGGGACGTGACCTGATTCCCGACCACTCCCGACGATGCAAACACCTGTGTAGCGGGGTCCTTTGGAAACTCTTCCACTACCCTGGGTGGCCCCGGGGTCCAGGCTTCCGCCGCGCCAGCACACCACTGGTTGGTTGGCTTGGTGCAGGGGATGCGGATCTCGAGCTTTTCGAGTACCGGTACGATATGCGCCGCGTAGGTGTACCGAACTGCGACCAGATCCGGCGTCCACGTGTCAAGGCGATCCGGCGCAACACCGTAGAGCAATCCAATCGCGCGATTGCGCGAATCGACCACGATGGATCCAGAATCGCCGCCTTCACAGAACGACATTGTTCCCTGGCAATTTCGCGGCTTGTTGTCCGGCGGTATCGGCGTATTCGGCGATTGCACCAGGAGGATCTCGAAAACATTGGTCAGCGCTTCACCGGCATTTTCGTACGGTGGGCTGATAGCCGTGATCCTGCCGAAAGTGCGCCCCGTGGTGCGGCCGACTTTGCATACGGTTTCGGTGAGGATGGAAGGATCGGTGATTATGTTGCGTACGTCGGTGATCCGGTCGCGGTCCTCGTCGCTGAAAATCTGCGAATCCAGGTTGAGCCCGAGAATACGAGTGTCGACCTGGATCGCATCCGTCTTGCAGACGCACAGGTCGAAGCAGCAAGTGCAGTCGATTTCAATCCGGGCGATGGCTGCGTCTATGAAGAACGGCACCGTTCGTTCGGGGTTGCTGCCCGGCACCAGCTGCATGGTGTCCCCCTGCAGCGAGCTCTGCAGGTCGATCGGACCGAGCGCGACGATGCTGGTGTCCCACGCGGCATCAGTCTGCACCTTCTTCGAGACATTCCCAGGCGCGTAGGGGTGGTAGATTTTGTTGCCGTTGTTCGCATTGTTGTTCGTGAGGACGTGCGCGCACGTCAACAGATGGACATTGCGGCGGCTCTTGTCGTTCTTTTTCCTGACGATGCAACCCAACGTTCCGCAACCCTTGCTCGGATGATCGGCGGGCCGTTTGCCGGGCGTCTGGATCTGTATTCCACCAACGATGATGGGCTCGCGGCGGTCGTTGTCACACAGGCGTGGCGCCCCAAGATCCACGGCAGGAACGATTTCCGGTAAGGCCCTGACGTCGGTGCGGTAACCATCGAATTTTTCAGGAACCAGGTCGGACGCGTTCACATCGTCCCGGGCACGCTTGCGGTCGACGTAAGCGAGGATGCAGATCTCGTCGGTAAACTCCTGGCCGACGCACTTCACGCCGTACGCGACCGACTTCACGCCCGCGAGCTGCCGCCATTCGATTCGCGCGCGCGCCACCGACTCCAGGAACGCACACGAGTCGGCAAGGATGTGAGTATTGTCTTTGAGGCTCATGCAGGCTGCTCCATAGGTACCCGGGTCGCGCGCTCGCGATGCACGTGCGGACGCAACTTGTCGAGGAATTGGGTGAGCGTGGCGCTACCGCGCGCCGCACCCAGCAGGGCATCACGGTGCCGAGCGAGCGCGCTGCGCAGGTGCTCACTGCCGTGCATGGCGAGCGCCGTGCCGACGCGCGCCATGGCATCTTCCAGTGTGCCGCCGTCGGGCGGCACGGGCAGTGTTTCGTGATCACCTGCGCGCAAGGCGTTCAGTGCCGCGGCGAAGATCGCTGGCCCTCCGGCGCGATGCCACACCACGCTCACACGCCGGTGTGTCGTGATCAGCGTGACGATTTCTTCACGGTGCGCTTCCGCCAGGGCCCACAACCACTGGCCGGCCGGATCCGCCTCCACCCGCGCGCGCGTGCGGGCGTACAGCTCGGAACCGGTCGGCGACAGCTCGATCGGAAAAGTTGCGCGCGGTGCCGCCATGCGTTCCCCCGCGGTGCCGCCGCCCTTGGTGATGTTGATGGTGATTCCCATCGCCGAGCAGACTTCGGAAATGTGATTCGCATAGGTGCGATGGTCGGGCGGGGCGTCGACCGAGCCGAACATCAATCCGACGATGTAGCCGTCCTCGTCGATGATGGCTGCGCCCGAATCGCCGCGCCGCGAGAAGTACTCGTCCGGATCGTCGGAGGCGATCTCGATCTGCCCGTTGAATGTGTAGTCGACGCCTCCCATGCGTGCGACGAGATTGTCGTAGGCCACGTCCATGACCTTGCCGACGGTGCGCCCCGTGGTGACGCCTACCTTGTAAACCTTCATCTGCGGAACGGCGGCGCGTAGGCCGAGGATCTTGTTGGACGGCGGCTCGCCACCTTCGCTCAATCCCACGATCTCGTCGCGGAAGTCGAGTCCGCAGCAGCGGCAACACGACGACACGTCGAGCTTGGCGATGGCGGCGTCGACCTTGTCGTTCACCACCGCCTCAGTGATGTGCGCGATCACATCTTCGGTGTCGACGCGGCGCACCGGCAGGCGCGCCAGCGGCACGTCCGGGACGGTCAGCGGCGCAGGCTGGAACACCGGCTCGCCCTTGCGCGCGCCATTGGCCATGAGCACGTGCCAGTTTGTGAGCAGCACCGGCGCGCCATCGCTGTTGCGCGTGGCGGTGCACCCGAAGGTGCCTCCTTCCATGGTGGTGCCGTCCCCGGCCTGGTTAAGCCCGATGATCAGGTTGCTGATCAGGATGCCGCCCTTGAGCGGGCGGTAACGCGTGGCGTCGACGGCGAACTCGGTGCGTCGCTCGACGATGACATCGGTGGGCACGCCGTTGATGATCTTGGGTATACGTTCCGCGGCCGAGAGTTCGCTTTCCGGCCGCTTGGCGCGTACGTACACGCGAATACACAGGATGTCCGTGGGACGTCGATCGCGGACCTTTACGCCGACACTGACATGCCGCACGCCGGGAATCCGCTTGAGCTTTTCCCGTGCGCCTTCGTCCAGCACCTTGCGAAGGGCCGCATTCTTCGCCACCAGTTCTTCGTATCGCGTCATGCGTTCTCCGTCATGTGCGCGAGTTCGACATGGAGTACCCACAGGACCGGAGCGATGGGGCAGGCGATCGCGTCACCGCACGAGCTCGTGCCCCACAGCAGTCCAACGACCGCGCCTTCCGCGTCGTGCAGCGTTGCGCCGGAATCCCCCGGCCTGCTGAATGTCCGCGCTGGCTCGCGCGTGCGAACCAGAATCTGGCCACGCACTTCGAAGGCGCGACCTTCGATGACCACCTGTTCGGAATGACTCGTCGAAATCACGATGCCGTGCGTCGCACCCGTGGCGGCACCCAGCATGTGCACGGACTGGCCGCAGGCGAGGTCGGCGCCGGGCGATTGAGTCGTGAAGCCCGCTTCGCCGACAAGCGCTACATCCAGCTCCGCCGTGGCGCAATCGACATGCACCTCGCGTCCACCGTGCTTCACGATGCCGCGCCGGCCATGGCGGGTTCGTCCCGCGCGGCGCCGTGTCGCGGCGTCATGCAGCCACACGGGCTCTTGCTCGCGAGCGCCCGCGCCGAACAGCACATGCTGACTGGTAAGCAAGACGACTCGACGATCGTCGAGCGTAAGCGCAAAACATCCGAGGGTGCCAAGTATCCCTCGGGAATTGGCGATTCGAGCGCCAGGCTCGAGTCTTAGGAGGGGTGGATCAATGATGCGATCCGTATGACCCCTGGGGTATGTCGGAGGAACAGTGTGCACTGTCGAGTGATCCTCCTCCAGAGCGCCTGGCGGCGTGATCGACCCGCGTATTCATGCTCAAGGTGAAAAGTTTTCCGAAGTGTGCCCATCGGCGACATCGAAGTCAAGCAGGATGTTGTAAATTTTGAGGAGAGGCTGGATACGTCGTGCCATTAGAGTAAAGATGAAAGTGTTGAACGCTCGACATAAGCTGGAGCTATCCGGACTATTGAGCGAGGTCCGAAGACCGCGACCTCGGGGTGGGGAGACTTGAGTTCTCGAGGCTTAGCGCGAAAGCCTTGAGCTGCAGGGGGAAGGTTAGTCCAGGCTGTTTAAGTCGACGAGAAGATGTGCAGTAAGTCCAATACTTCACGCCCTGGTGGGCTGTGGAGCTCGCAGACCGCGTTGCGGCGGATCTCGACATATTCATTGTTCCGCCTGGAGTCACGCGCTATGCGACGGTTGCGATCAGGAATCGACGCGACTGGGTAGATGAGACTGATGAGCTAGTGATGCTCCACGGGCTCCACCGCTGTTTCGCCGAAGGTGTCCTCTAGCATGGCGCCGTCATTCGATGGAACCACCGGATAGCGGTCGGTCGATGAAGTCCTTAACGTGCTCAGCTCACCATTGCTTCCATCCAGATGGATTGGGCTCCGTGTCGCCAAACCTTCGCTCGCGCACTGACGCACAACGGGTTGCCCCTCCGCGGGTCACGGCGAAACTCCGCGCCTATCTTGTGCTCGACGCCCTTTCCACCCAACGCTGTGCTCCACTGTGCTCTCCTTCACGACGCCGCGCCCCTCTGACGCGGCGCGGCCGACGCTCCCTGTCCGCGTGGATATGCCGGGCTAGGCCAGCCGCCCAGGAGCTGTCAAGAATCGAGAATCGTGACCAAGGGACGAGGTTCAAGTGACCTGTCCTGCACAATGACCGACCGGTTATTGCACATCGACATCTCTCTCACCTCAGAACAAGCAAGTTCGTCAGTACCGTCAGCACGAACGGACCGCCTAAGAAGCCTCCCTGTTCTGGTTAAGAGCTGTCTCGAAAGGAAGCCAACATCTCTTACGGTCCAACCCATTTTGAACTCGAAAAGTTTGCAAGGCTTTCTGCCTATCGCAAGATCTATCCCTATTTGTCATGCCGTTTGGATCAGAGAGATGCTTTGTTATTTGGATTTGACCAACTTAGCGAGTTCTTGCTGAAATTCCTTATCGGTCTCTATAAGAGCTTTAAGGGTATCTCGAAGATTTTCTTTGATGGTTTTCTCAACAGTAGTTCCGAGTAGAGTAGGTTGAGAACTTATGAGGCTATCAATTTTCTGGTTGGTCTTAGAAAATTCCTCTTTCTTTACAAACATCGCGTCTATTTCGCTCTTTTCATACACGACACGGGCGGACTGATTAAAGCTACTAATCGCTTGAGACAAAAGTTTCTGTTTGAGCTCGGCATCTTTACCGTCGTTCAAAGAATTGGTGTTCTCGGTTTTCTGTCGTGGCATGTAACAATCGGCATAATACACAAAGCCACTCTCCTCGGCGAGAGTTGTGACATTACAGCTGTAAGGCAGAACTCCAACTTCTGCTTGGCTTATCAATGGAAAACCGCAGAATGTAAGAATCAAACATGAAAGCATGGCTATTCGGGGCATGGCAATCAACCTCCAGTGCGTGAACAGTTGGCATTCATTCGTATTGCGTGCTGCAGTGTTAGATCTTATTTAGCTTCACTAGATTCAATAAGAAATTAGAGGGAAGCAAGTTCTGATTGCGTGGTGGCACCTTGAGGCCAACCGCGTTGGCAACTTCCACCATCATGGAAACACAATCACCTTGAAGGGCTTGCCATGTGCCCTTCCGTTCCCATTTAGATCGCACTGACAAGGCCTTCTCGTATTCGGCCTTGTTAATCCATACCAACAGGGCACTGTTTGGCTTGGCATCAAGCTCAGTGAGATCTACTTGTCCAGGAAACATTCCTAGATGCCACGCCTTCTCCTTCGGGTATAGGCCAAATACTCCCGTCTCAATGAATGTGTTGGTATCGTCCTGAAACTCTAGCGTTGCAGCGTAGGCATGGCCAACTTTACTTTCTTTTTCAGGAACAGGTTGTCTTGCAAAGAAGATGACCATAAACAAGTTCTTCGAGGACTGATCCTTTCGCAGGTCGATCGTGACCTTATTCTTGACCGCAGCCATATTGATGGTCTCGCCTGCATGGACCGGAAGTCCCGCTAGAAAAAGGCTCACAAGGGCGATGCTCCAAACGATACTTCGCATTTATTACCTCCGGTACGGGACGGACTATTGTCTACTGCGCCACATCTGCGGAACAAATTGTGAGGGGTGTAGTAAGTTGCTTGCCGTTTAATTGATAGCTATAAACATACGCGTAGATGAATTTAAGTTTCTCAGCTTTGTCAGGCGACACTTGCTCCAAAACTCCCACATGCCCACCTGCGCTAACGGTTCCTGCGATATTGGCCACTTTGAGTCGGCCCACCTCACCCTGCGCGTTCACTAGCTGAAGAAACACATCCGCACTCACTCCAGCCCAAGCAGACGGAGCTGCAATTCCAATCGCAGTCGAGACCCATCCCGGTAAGGTAGTGGTCGCATTGTCATTGAGCCAGCCTTGAAGCGTCTTGGCTCGAGGTTCAGTCAGGGTATACTTTGCCGCCACGGTTGGCTCCTTCACTTTCAGACGCTTCAGGGTGGGTTCATCTAACTTCTTGGACATATTCGCTGGCTCTACACGCCCACCGATATGAGTCAGAGCAGGAGAATAGGCAGGGGTAAACATAGCATTGAAGCCTGCTTGCTGCGCTTCAGTGAGAATGCCTGAGCAGGTAAACCCGGCATGGGCAACGTCGAGGCTGACCAACACATGTGCAAGAGCTGCAATGACCAAGGTGTTAGAGCGAGTTGTTACGCTTCTCATAGACTGTCTCCTTAAAGAGGGCAATGAAATGTGGTTCCTCTGGACGGGTAGCCTGATTGGCCGTTATTTGTCCTTCAGGAGTTCTTTTAAAAGCTGACGAAATTGTGGGTCTTGACGGATGAGTAAGTCTAACGTTGAGGCCAGATGCTTTTTGATTGCATTGTCGGCCTCCTCTCCAAGTTTAGTTGAGAGTGAGGCCTTCGTATTATCGAGGTCGGCACGCAGTTTGTTCACCAGCGTTGTTAAGTCTGTAATGCTCTGCTCGGTTTGGAGATGGACATTGTCTATTTCATCTTTGGTATAGAGGACAAATAGTGACTTGTTGGCTTTTAATTCTTTGACATATGCATCGGTGGTGTCCGGCGTTTGATTAGATAATCTGAACTGTGTAGGTCGTGACAGATTCGAAAACGAGCAGTTGTGCATACTGGTGCCCCCGTGGAAGCCAGGTTGAAACTTGCATTCGAAGGTTGGCAATTCCACAGTTGCGCTCACTAGGGGTGAATAGGCGATAGTAACGACAAAAATGAAAGTGCTCCCGAAGGATTTCATAGTCTTCTCCTTTTCTAGCTAATTCTCCTTTAAGATCGTAGCGACGGTCTTTCTGAAATCGGGGTCGGAATCGATGAGCCCTCGCAACACATCCCGAAGGTGGTCCTTAATGACCTTCTCGACTTTGTCGCCGATTTGCTTAGGCACTTCCGCTTTCACCACGTCTAGTTGGGCTTGGAAATCTTTTCTTAACTGGTTTATCGATCCATCTCTTTGTCTCAGAAAAGCGTCGACCTCATCCACCGCATACACTTTAGGTAGTCTCGCTTTTGCTGTCGCTTCCGCTTCGTCCTGACCAGACGTTCTAAGGACATTTCCTCCAAGATCAAATTGAAGGACGCAGCGCCAGCCAACTTGTCTCAGCGGTGTACCCTCACGTAGGGGGAGACAGCTTAACGGGGGCACATCAACGACCGCCCAGGAGTGGATTGGAATAAGGCTAAAGCATGTAACTAAAACAGAGGTGCTCAGACGTTTCATATTCTTGAATCCCCCTGATGATAAGGTGGTTCCCATTCGGTTGGCAGATATCCTAACGTCTTGAGGAGGAACTGTTGGATATATGCCTCCCCCATCGCTCAGTTAAGTAGTGAGATCAGAGCCAAGTCCTTGAGTTGGTCCGCACTCAACTGCTCCCGCAGTCGAATTGAGGCAATCTCGGACACGACCCGATTCCTGAGCGCATCAAGCTTATGAAGCTCTGGACTGTGCTCAAGCTGGCCGCTTGCAAATTCTTCGGGTGTCATAATTCGCATTATGACTGTTTGTGTGTTCTTGTGTTTGTCTTTGTAAGGCAAAATTGCAAGCCATTCCTTTGTGGCTTCTTCATAATCGAACGTAAACGTATTGCCTTTCGGCCTGACCGTCTCGTTTAAAGTGGCTATACCATTAGCAGGATTACTTGTGAGACGTTCCCACAAGAAGTCATAAATAAGGGTTTTTGTTGGAGCCCTAAGTTGCTGATGTAGGTAGTACATCAGAAGATTCTTTGCGAGCCGCAGATTGCCGTTGCTCCATTGCGTTCCAATTAGATCTTTGACCATGTCCTCATCCAGATGGGCATAGAGGTAGGGAAGAAGTAGATCGCCTGAAAGGAGGGCCTGTTGGGCTACGCCGATATTCAACAGTGCCTGTGAAGGCTCGAGTAATTGCAACGCATGCTTCGCTCGTATCCCCACGTTGTGATATTTGGTTGCATCGCGAAGCTGGGATTCAGGGATCAACTGTTCCTGATCCTTATCCTCGTCGCTTAGAATGTAGTATGGCGACAGCCCGGCAGCAGTCTCAGCAACCTCCGTTGATGCTTCGACGTTCAATAACTTGGGGAACCATTCCATCTCAGAAGGGGAATGATTGGACGGTGGGATAAATGCACATTTGTCCTCAAGTTCTCGGATAGTATGCGATGGACGAAGCAGCCCCGCAATCACACGATCCAATTGGATGTTGCAAGCTGGGAGATTGGACAGGCTATTATTCGTTGCCAATGTTGCAAGGGGAGTGAACCGATCCTTGTGAAATTTTACAAGCACTGCCAGTTTGTTCTTCTCGTCAGGTGTAACACTTGCGGTGTTATCTTGGGGATTAAGCTCTAGTTGGAACAGTGGGCTCAGTACCGTTCCGTCACTCAATAGCTTGTTCATTCCCTCTTTGCATTGACTAAATTGAGCCCGAGTGTCAGGGTTTCTAAAATATTCTGCCTTTTCCTGATAGGACAGTTTGTGATCTGCTGTCTTGCCGTAGGCGAGGGGATCGTCTATGTCAAGAAATAGAGAGCACGTCGCCGTTTGCATTTTAATGAAGCGAATCATGACCTCTCGATTGGTAAGGAGATCCTCATGGATGGCATCAGCCTTGGCCATTACTTCCATATGATTCCGTTGGACTGTCTGTGTGAGCAAGTCAATTTTGTTATGAAGTTGGTCAAGAGATGCCAACATCTTTTCTTGGTTCTCGAGGACCTTGTCGAGCTTCGCCTGAATCACGGTCAGCATCGAAACCACTTGTGCATCCCGACCATCCCCCCCCCCCCCCCCCCCCC
>MSXM01000043.1:46506-66580 GCA_002083565.1 Nitrospira sp. ST-bin4
GCCCGGATATCGATCCAACAGCGGCAACGAAATTACCTGACGCGAGCTGGCCAGACAAATTGATCGCCGTGGTGACATCTTTAAATGTCTTTTGTCCCCTCTCGATAGCCTCTCTATCAATCCCTGGAACGTTTTTAGCGATCTCAAGGATGTCAGTACCGGTCGAGGCATAGTTGTTTAGTGTCTCTCTCAGATTCCCCTGTGTCTTGACGAGCGTGGAAAACTTGTCTTTCATTTCCTTTGCCGCATCAATGGTCGAACTGATTCTGAGATAGCCAGCTTCGATCTGTCGTGCCGTGGCGTTACTTGAGAGAGGACCATAGAGTGCGACTTTAAGGAGCGTCAGCCCCGTTTTTTTAATGACAAGCTTCTGAGCTTCTTCGGCAAGCTTCTCTCGGTTCTTTGGCAGTTCCGTCCACTTATTTATCTTGATGTCCTCGACCATCTTTCTTAGACTCTGAAGCTCGCCGAATGACTTCTCTTGAAGGTCCACCAGCCGCTGTTCGGCTTCATCCAGCAAATGCTGTTTGTCTGCAACCCATTTCAGAGTCTTTATTGCCGTGTCCGTTTGGTCCTTGGTTCGAGCCTGTAGCTCCTTGAGGTCATCTTGTACCGGTTGAAGGTTCTGCTTTACTGCGGCTTGGAGAAGTCTACCCAGGTCTACTTGAGTTTCTGCCTTTAGGTTGGAAAAATCCTGGCTTTTTATCACTCCTTCCCTCAGATAGGGCGCGAGATCTTTCAAGGGATCTTTCGATTCATCAATTTTCAGCGCGGCGAAAGCCTTCTTCTGGTTCTGGGTGAGAGTCTCTTTTAACATCGTAATCGTGGCTTTGCTGACGACACTCCTGGTGATGGCCGCAAGCCGTGTTCTGACAGGATTGGCCATAGGGAGTTGCTGCACGGCAGCTTGGATAGGCGCAAACTCATCCAGTTCAAATTGGCTGTATGGAGACGGCAGTGCGATATCTCGGATGGATGGTGGATTGGGGATAGACCCCCCGAGAACTGCTCGAATGGTTTGGTATTGTTTCTGGACCTGAGACACCTTGTCTTTGAGCGCCTGAGCTGTCACTTCTTTCTCTTTGAGATGTTCTTTGGTCTTTTTCCGGAACGTTGCATCCCCTAGGGCCATGCGGCTCGCTTGAACAATCTGTAAGCGTGTATGGAGGGGAATGCCAGGAGGCAGGTCGAGGAGTTCCTGAATTACTGCTTTGGGTTCCTCGCCTGAGAGCGCCTTTGCCACTCCGCAGAAGGGACTGCTTATCAGAACAAGTACCGAACTCAGGAATGCACTAGCCAGGGCTCGAGTATTTAACGGCATGATTGAGGGTTCTCCTTGTTTAGAGTCATGCGGTCATCACCGAAATCTCGTGACCAACGCCTCTTCTAGCTGAGCGTACAGGCACTACACCTCGGAGTAGGAGGTATGTATGAAGGAGTGCGATATATATTCCATATGGATTGATTATTGGTAGGGCCAAAAGCTCCTAGTGGTAACCGGCTGATCACAGCTGTACATTCTCGTACTTCTCATTACTATCATAGTTCATTCTCCACGTTGCACTCCAACGATGGGCGTGACAATATCAACTTGTGATTCCAAGGTAGTTTCTAGTTACAGCCTACCCGGAGGTGAATTGTATGCGCGCTCTACTTATCGTACTCGTTGCAGTGACCATCACAGGTGTATGGGCGGCACCAAGTCAGGCTGAAGGTAAACGCCAATACTTTTCAGTAACCTGTAAAGAGGAAAAGTGTGACCTGAAATTTTGGGAGACATGGGGTGGGAGTACTCATCTACTTGCCAGCTTTGAGGTCTACACTGCAGCGAATGTTGATAAACGTGTCCAATCGCATGAAGACAGAATTAAGACCCTCGAAGCAGGACTTGGCAGCGAAACGCAAAAGAGAACAACCGAAATAAGCCGTATCGAGGGTCTCATTCCTACGCAGCTCGGACAAGAATTGGTCAAAGTTATTACGCCAAGACTGACAGACGTAGTCCTTGAAGTATTACCTCGTCTGATTCAGGAAGATCCGGCCTTCAGAAAGAAATTAGCCGAGATCCTAGTTGCGAAGTAGGGCACCGATGACACTTTCCATAGAAATGGGGAATTCAGAAGTAGACGCAGTGCTGGCCTGTAGAACCGGGAAATGGACCTGCTAATGTGCAACGACCAGACGGTGATTGCACGGGAGGCACTCCAGAATAATGAGGCAGGGGCCGGGCCGGAGAGGGCAAGCAGCGGGAGTGACAGAGACACTGGCGCGAGGTTGCGACTCGTAGATGCTATCTCGTAGAGAGACGCCCCCCGGGACATTCTACCTTTTCTAAGTAGCTTGGTCTCGGGTCTCAACGGTGGGGGCAAGAAGGTAAACAAGCCGCCGGATGGCCGTACACCTCGAAGTCCAGAATGTCCCCATCTTTCTCCACCGGAGAGGCAGCAGCCCCATCGACTTCGCAGGCGAGACAGTCTACTCGGCGAAATGTCAGTTCTACATCAGAATGCACGGGTCAACCTCGGCTGATGACTGACACAGGCCGCTGATTCCCCCTCCGCGGGTCATCGCGGATCCTCGCGCCACACGGGCGTGCCGCGCGCTCCCCGCCCATCTGTGTGCTACGTTGTGCTTCGGCTCAACCCTCCCCGCTCAGGAGCAATCCCTCGTGAGAAACTCCTCGACGCTGGCTGACATCTAGGCATGTCCAGGCGCTCCGCCAACGGGATTGCCCCACCGAGGCTCGGGACTGAGGGGTGAGGCAGGTGCTTTTCGCCGTCGCCTGCTCGAGGGCCGTAACTCCGCGCTAGTAGCCGATGGGGTTTCCTCAGACTCGTCACAGGTCTGCGCCTCGGGTTCAGCCGCAGGCTTGAGGCCAAACGTGCGCTCGATCCAGTTGATGATTGTTACAACTTGATCGGGGTATTTCGAGGACAATACTGGAACCGCCAGCAAACCAGCGAGCACGAGAAGGCCGAGCACGTCTTCTCGCCACTTCGCGTCCTCTTTTGCCTTTGCAGCGGCAAGTGTCGCCTCCGCTTCCGCGAATCGGACCTCCAGCACAGAGCGCACAATTGCCTGGGATTCCAGAATCGGCTCATCCCCGGTCAGCAAGACCTCGAGTCGCGATTCGATATCGCCTAGGACACTCAGTTTCGCCCATCCGGTGATCGCCTTCTCCTCGCAAAACGCCTGGGCTTGCTGGCTCGCCTGCTGAATCAAACTTTTCTTTCGACGGTTAGCCCGAATCAATGCGCCCAACGTTTCCACTTCTTTCTTATGACGTCTCTCTTCTTCAACATGTTGACGCGTTGCCTCCCGCGCCTGCCGTGTAAACGCAGGGGCATAGCAACCATCGCGAATCGCGGCAGCGAACTCAAGGACTTCTTCGAACGGGAGTTCCTCCAGCGGCATCGAGACCAGTTCTCGCTCGATCGCCAATTTTGCGGATCCGCGCATGTACGCGGTCACGCTCCCAGACGAGGGCCGATGGCGATCGATGACCTGCATCTTTGCCGCCTGGACTATTTCTCGTCGCCGTTGCTGCGGGGTCTGTCGGGCATGCTGTGTCGTCGGGAGCTCGCTCATTGCCTTCTCTAGCTCACGTATCGGCGCAGAGAAATCTGGTACCTCGGTGGGTGGGATCGATTGAAGGGGAAGCGCCGCGGCCGTCGTGGCCGCTGCCTTAGGCAGCCTCCCTAAGGCAGCTGACTTTTTGGATTTCTTGATTGCGTATTGATCACACCATTTCATGTGGGCTTTGACGCCCTGTTCCGATTGAAATCTCCTCTGACAGGAACGACAGATTGCCATTGCCTCCTCCTTCCCTTTCCATGATAGGCTCGCCTCCTGTTACGGGGGCGTAGTCTGCCGGTGTTTGGTGCGCCGTTTGTAACGCTCACGATCTCGCGCGGGTGTAGCCTCAACTCTACGCGATCAACGGGACATAGGCACTGACACAACTAGAGAAGGTGGTGACAGTTCGGTGATGGCTTCGAAGAAAACACGGACGAAGAAGAGACGTCCTAAAACCATACGGCCGCTTGATGCCGAGGTGTTTGAGTTAGCCGAGAAGGTCGCCTTGATCTTTGATCGGCCCGAAGCAGCCCCCTTGCGAGCTCGGCTGGTTGAGGAAGCCGGGGCCTACCGAAATCGGCTCCGTCCATACGGACTCGAGGATCTCTGGGCAACCACGACCAAGTGGACCGCCTTTCTCCTCCAGATGATCCTCACCTGCCCGCGTCTCCTTTCGCGGCCCCCAGACTTCGAATGGGTGCTGGACGATCTGGAATGGCTCTTGACCCGACGACGGCTTGATCCTGGGTTCGATCGGGATTTCTGGGCCGCGGTGAGTCGAGTAAAAAAGGGCCTACGAACCGGACATCCGCGTAACCGGGCGTTGGATTCCTTACGCTTCACGCTGGTTCATGATCTGATGCACGCGCCTGAACAGCTCGTCAATATGGTGCAAACATTTTCCAAAAGCGAAGCCGTCGAACGCGCTGCCGAGATGGAAGGCAAGCTATTGGGTACGCGTCCTCCTCATGAGCGGGTAGTGTATCGCTCCCTTGCGAGAATCGAGAAAGAAAACGAGGCGCTCGTTGCCCTGCTCCGCCCACCGACATCGCTTGACTCTCCGCCTGCAAACACACTCGACAACAAACCGAAAGCACGCCCCAAGAACACCGAGAAACGGAGGACGCAGGCCAAACATCAGACACGCGGCAAGCCTAAATAGCGTGAAGGCCTTGCCTCAAGGGAATAGCACAGGAGACGCACAGCCGGACGGGGACGGCCGCGCCACCCCAGCGGTGGTAGGACATTCGGCGAGGACCGGCGGAGGCGTAACCTGCGGCCCACCGAGTACTCGGGGCAGCAGGCCACCTCTTTTCGAGGTCGTGAAGCTCGCCATCTTGTTTCCTCCTTGGTTTGAAAGAAGGTGGCTCTCTCACAGAAAGAGGAGAGTCAATATACAGTTCACGGAGGAATCATGAGGCAGAGGCCGGCGACGGCGTGCCGGAGAGGTCTAAGCAGCGGGAGTGACAGAGACACTAGCGCGAGCGGTGCTTGGTGCTTCGACAAGTATCGCATCCTAGAGTGTGTGTAATGTAAAGCCTTGTTCGCCTAGGGCCAATCGGGCAACCTCGATCAGATGCTCGTGATGGGTAAAGATCATGACCTGCCCCCCATCGGAAAATTGTGAGAGTGCGCGCAGGACGTTGGCCGCACGGTCATTGTCAGATGTGATGAGGACGTCATCGAGTACAAGCGGCATCTGAGGGTGCGAGGATCTTCTCAGCTCCAGCGCCGCTAGCCGCAAGGCCAGGTAGAGCTGATCTCCGGTGCCTTCGCTCATTTCCTCAATCCGGATACGAGTCCCTCCTGCCCGTTGAGCGCACAGGACTGGTCTGTCTCCAGACTCATCCGTCACCAGTCGTTCGTACGCCCCACCCGTCATCAGAGAAAAATACGAAGAGGCGGCAGTGATCATTGGGGCTTGCGCTCGTTCTCGAAACCGATTCAGCGCTTCCTGGAGCAGCACATGAGCCAACTTTAAGCGTGCCCACGGTCGGATGGCTGATCGATACCGCGCTGCTGCTGATTCTATAGCCTCCCGTGCCACAGCTGCACGATCAGAGGCATCCACCGCATTGAGTGCCAAACGTGCGTGCTGTTCAGTTTGTTGCGCAGCAGCAAGTTCTTGGTCACGGCGTTCAATCTCTGCGCGACAATGATCACGCTCACGATCAAGAGCAAAGGCGTCACGGCCGGCGAGCCTTCTCCGCAACTCTTCTTCCGAATGAGAGGACGCCCTCGCAAGTTGGTCTTGCACAAATGCCAACTTCTTCTTCACCTCTCGCTTCCGCGCTGCTGCGTCTTCCAACTCTGGCAGTAGATCGATCGTGGTCGTTTCTGCCGCAGTGCACAACCGTGAACAAACTGCCTCCTGGGCAACCTGCACCGATTCCGCAATCCGCTTCTTTTCCTGGGCCCGATTGCGGTCGCGGAGCAACACTTCTCGCTCTTGCTCCCTCTCTCGTGCTACGATAAGGCGTTTGCGTAAACCATCCGCAAAGCTGGTCAGTGCCACGGGTGCAGCCTCACCAAGGAGCACCGCAATTTGGCGCCCCTGCTGAGTGAGCTCATCTAGTTCCGCTTGAAGCAGAGCCTTTCGTTCTTGAGCCTCAATCAACTTCGAATGAAGGCGAGCGAGTTCATCCAGTTCATTGAGTCGTGCCTTGACGGCATCGGGTGTACTATGAGCCGGAAGAGCAAGGCGTGCTTCCCACTGTTGTAGTGCAGACCGGTGGCGATCCAACTCAGTTGTCATCTCACCGATAGAGCGATGCAACTTGTCTCGCTCGACCTGCAGCTGTTTCACCGTCTTAGCGCGAGCACTCTGCTCAGCTTCCATCTGAATGGCGGACTTTTCCCAATTGAGTCCTTGTTCAATCAGTACAGTCAGGCTTTTGAGATCGCCAATAACCCTCTCTTCAACCGACTGTCCAAGTGTCCGCAGTGCGTTCACGATGCGTGATGCCGCCTCCCCGGCCTGCTCAATCAGGCTGGCACTCTCGGCTCGCAAAGTCTCCACTTGTTCTGCAAGCTGCAATGCGTCATGTCTCCGGCGTTGCCATTCATGGAGGGGCTCCGGGGCGATATCGGGGAGCCCTGCCGCACAGAGCTGTTGCCCCCAGCCTGTGAGTATTTGACAACGACGCGCGGCAAGGGTATCCATGTGCTGTTGAAGCTGACTCCGACGCGTCTCCATCTGTTCAATTCTCATGGAGCATTCCTCGAAACCAGCAGCTCGCTTGGCATCGGCCCGCAACAAATCCGCCTGTCGATCCGCTTCATGCTCTGCTGCTTCGAAGGCTTCCGGCAATGCCCGCTCTGCATCGAATTCGCGAACAAGGCCCTCTGCATCCTGAGTTCGTTCAATATAGACCTGCCGGATCAACGCCCATCCTTGGTCGCGTCGCAACCGGGCACTGCGCAGGGTATCAGAGGTGACGATTTCACCCTCTGCGGCAAGCTGGCGATACCTGATCCGCTGCTCATCAAGATCCCGCTCCACTCTCTGATATTCATCCCCTGCAACCTTCTGCTGCTCCTGAACCTCCAATAGCTCCTGCTTCGTGAGAGTAATCTGCGCATCAAGGATGGGATGGGTCGAACGAAGAGCCTGTTCAGAGTCCGATGAGAGATCCGAGAGCGCTATCGCGAACTGACTCTCAAGATCCCGAACCTGACGATCAAGATCCGCTTTTCTTCTGATGACGTCACCCAGCGATTGCGCATGCCGGATTGTGAGAGATAAGGATTGTCGAGCAATCGGGGCGACGGAGACAGGCACTGCATCGGCTTCTTCTTGAAGAGCCTGATCGAGCGTCACAGCTTGTTGCTGGCTTGCTTGAAACCGCTCCTTAAGTCGTCCCTCTTCAGCCACATGCATATCCAGCATTCTTCGATCTGCATCAGAAGGGATGGCCTGAAGAATCTCGCTGAGTCCCATTCCGGGAACAATTCGCTCAACTAAAATCGCCAGTCGGCTGGCAATCTGCTCAATCGCAACAGCCTGCTGCTGCACCTCAATGTGGTGACGCGACACTACGGGAACTTCTGAGAGCCACCGCTCAATGGTGTCGGCATGCTGGAGGACCAAGGGTTCAAGGGCTAGGGCTGCCAATGCAGAGGAGCACCGTTTGAGCTCCTGTTCTGCTTCTCGAAGGTCCTGTTGTACGCGGGCTAACGATTGTTGTGCTGTTAATCGCTCTTGGCGAGCATTCTCAGCAAGATTGGGGATATTCGCCAGCGACTGCAATTCAGTCGCGAGACGGTCATGCTCTCGCAGCAGAGGCTCAACCGTACGCAATTCGGTCAGGTCATTCTCGTACCGGCGCAACGTTTCAAGCGCCTGTGTAATCTCATCCAGGGTCGTCTTCGCCATTTCATAGGCACGGTTGAGGACTTGCCAGTCTGCTGGTTTGGTCAATGCCTGTCGCAAAACCTGCCGCTGTTCCTCGATCTGTCGCCGGGCTTCGTTGATCACGGCGTTTTGCGCTCGACCATGGGGGCTGTAGAGTTTCTTGGCATCGGCGTCCAAAGCTGCCAGAAGTGCGGTAATGCCACGGGTTCCGGCGCTTGCTTCGAAGAGGGCTGAACCAAGATCCCCTTCACCCGCAAGAAGCCTTTGGCCACCTTCGCGCAGTCGGGCATGGTTGAGGCCAAACATGGACTCAAATTCGGTCCGTTCAAGTCCTCCAGTCAATTCCCGTTCGAGCGTACTATCTGTAGGAAGTGCGGGGTCTGCCTGTTCCGTCTCTGGATTGAGACGGGACAGCGTTGCGCCTCTGCCTTTGCGACGGACTAAGCCAATCGGCTGCCCCGTTTGCTCGAGAAATACAGCTCCAATGCGCAGATCTCCAGCTGCGTGGACAAAAGAATCAGAGCTTCGGACAGGAATCCCGAATCGCAAATCTGTCATGGCTCGCAGAGCAGAAGACTTGCCAGCCTCATTCGGGCCATAGATCAGATGCAGATTGTTCGGACCAGCTGAAAAGTCTACAACCTTATTGGTGAACGGTCCAAACGCTTGCAGCAACAGGCGAAGGAGCCTCATATTCCCTCAGCAGATGCAGCGAGTCGGGCAAGGACTGTCGCCTCGGCGTCCAGGAGCAAGCTTTTCAATTCGTCGATATTGTCCAGCTTCGGCACATCACCGACAGCAACCTCTGGAGGCATTGCCCCAAGAAGATCACCGAGATTGGCTTGAGCCATACCTAGTAACTCGGTCGGGTTCGCTGCAATCGCGTCCACAAGACGCACCAGTTCACCGACAGCATCCTGCCGTAGGGCAGCTTGCGCACGGTCGAGTGGCGTGGATAGCTCAAGACGCACCTGTTCAATCCAGACCTCTGCCTCACTCAGGTCTTGTGCGGCAGCTTGCAGGGCAGCAGCCAGGGTGCCAGGCTGGGCCGCCTCTGTTTGATGTAAAGCCGTCGATCCTGTCAGCGTAATACGGACCGCATGCATACGATCCGTTGCCCCAATGAGCAGGGGTTCCATCGCCTCATGAAATATCCCGTTTAATGCATCCAGTTGATCGACACCAGTAAGAGAGAGAGACACTTGGTTCCATCGCACGGCGTCCAGTGGCACAAATTCAGCCTCGATCCGGCCAGCCTCCACCGTGACGAACTCACAGCCCTTCGCTCCTGTTTCATTTGCATGTCGTCCCTGAAGATTACCGGGGAATACGATCCTCGGTTGTTCACAGATCACTTCCCGTGCGTGCACATGTCCCAGCGCCCAGTAGTCGTAACCTTTGGCGATTAACGTGGAGAGGTCCGTCGGCGCGTAGGGATCATGCCCAGGACGGCCAGTGAGACTGGTGTGCAACATGCCGACATTAAAGAACCCAGGGACTGAATCAGGGTAGGAGGGAACGAGGTCTTCATCGACAACACGGTCAGGAAAACTCCGACCATGGATGGCTACTGAGAGTTCATCAAGACGAATAGTCTGTGCGCTACGACTGGAGAAGACGGTAACGTTCGGCGGCAGAGCCAATTGCTTTGAAATCACCCCCTGCGCATCATGATTGCCTTGGATGATGAACACCCGAATGTTCGCCCGCCCCAGACGAACCATTTGTTCACGGAAAAAGAGACCGGTGTGAAAGTCCTGCCAATCACGATCATAGATATCTCCAGCTAGCAGGACAAAATCGACCTGCTCGCTAGTCGCCTTGTCGACCAGTCGCTCAAGCGAACGACGAGTGGCAGCCCGCAGCCGCTCGACAGGTGCACCTTCATAACGGTTGAGGCCGCGTAAAGGGCTATCGATGTGAAGATCTGAGGCGTGGATGAAGCGCATTATGACTTTTGGGATTTTCCTGACTTGCGTGATTGCTCCGTTGCCTTGTTTCGCTTATCAACTCGCCCTCGCCACTCCTCTAATTCATTAATGTCGGCCAGCAATTCCTCTGGACTTGGGAGTGCAGTTCCTCCTAATAAGGCTTGGTCATGGGTGTAGTTGGAACAGTTCGTCATAGCAGCGTCTATGGTCGTAAAGTCGGAATCTTCTACAAGAACTCCTGCCAAGAGCTGAGTTGAAACGCCTTTCTTAAACCTGGTCACAACACCTCGAAAAAGCACTTCCTCCACAGCACGTTCCCAGGCATTCCTGAGTAGCCGGTAAGCATCAAATGTCTTTTTCTTATGCTCCGGGTCGTCGCCAGCCTTGTACAACTTGGCAATTTCTTGTTGAAGAGCCTTTAAAACTCCTACACGCGCCTTAGTTCCTTGAGAATCGAAAGGAAGATCAGGCTCCGCGACGCCATATCCCTCTGGCCTCCGTGTCAGACTTTGTGCAAGACAAGGTATCTCATTCCTGCTGGCTTCATCCATCAAGAGGCTAAGGAAGTAGATGTCATGAGTAAATATGATGACTTGTCGCTTACTGGCCTCACTCACAAGTCGAATAGCAACCTTCTCACGACGTTTGTGGTCCAGAGACGATACGGGATCATCAAAAACAATCCCACCGGTTCCTCCACTTACATTGGCCTCGGCCAAAAAGGAGCCAATTGCGATGGCCCTCTGTTCGCCTTCGCTCAAGATATCACCAGGATTTTTGACCTGGGCTAGTTCGATCTTAAGCTTGTGAAGCGGTTTCCCCTTTTGAGAGCGACTTTGCAGAGAAACACTCAAATTCTCTGCCCCCAAGGCCTTAAACTCATCGCTCAAGGCATCTGCTAGCTCTTTTGAAACAGCCTTATCTGTAAGCTCATTAGCTTTTAACGATATACTGGTGGTTTTCACCGCACCTAGACATTTAGTCAGCTTCTCCTGAAGATTATATTTTGAAATTGCCCCGATTACTGCTGGTTTAACTTTTGAAAGCCTCACACGAGCATCAAGTTCATTAAATTCGGTCTCAAGTGATGTGCGCGTACCTTCTGCCGCTGCTTTTTCAAACACCTTTGCTTGCTGCTCAAGTGCAGTTGACAAAGTTTGCAGTCGAGTAGCGACTGAGGTGGGTTCGATAGGTATTCCATCCCACGTGTCAGTAGCGCAAGCCAGTTTAATGCCCTTATAACGGTCCGCGATGGCTCTTTCAAAATCCCTGATATCAACGGCGAGACTTTTATCGTACGTTTGAATCTCCTCAAACAGTTCTTCGTCAAAGCCAAGTGCAGTGGTCGAATCATTGAAGATCTTCAGCGCCTCATCTAAAGACTTCTTGCTAGCCCTCGTGCGTTGCTCCGATTCATCCTGAATAAACTTCTCAAATCGAATCAGTCTCTCAGCCCCGTCGTTTAGGGGCTGCTGACACAGGGGGCATTGCGCTCCAGGCCCGAGGGCCTGGAAATGTTTCTCATGATGTGCTTCCAGACAGAATGTTTTGGCAGCATCAAATAGACACTTCCATGCTTCACCGCCAGTACCTGGAAGGAGGGAAGAATCAGACTTGAATTGTTGAGCCACTAGCTCGGAAGCTGTTTTAGCCTTGCTATATGTTCCGGTAAGAACACGAAGTTTAGAGACGACCTCAGAGTTTACGAGAGCCAGCTTTTCTGTGGCGGCGATTGTAATTTTGGCAACTCTTGTTGAGAGTAATCGAAGTTGCTTGGCCTTTTCTGCAGGATTCTCTGCCCTAAGCCCTTTGTCTAGCTCGTCTCTACGGTGGATTTGCTCAGCAGTAAGAGCTGCCAGCGTTTCTACGTCCTCTGCTTTTGTCTTATAGGAAAGATTACTTATCAAAACGCCTACTGTTGTCTTGTCATTGCCTAATTCTGCAAATGCATTTGTATCAGGAGTAGTCTGGGAGAGTTCATTCTTTATAAAGGCCTCTAATTGTTTACAGGCCGCGGCTAACCCTTCAAAAATATCTAAACCATACGGAACGAAAGAGAAATCATCTTCTTCATCTAAATAGGCTCTGGCACAGCGAGAGTCGAAAATCGCCAGTGATGAAAGCTCTTCTGGGGCCAACCTCCCATCAATCCATGTTACATCTCTTGCAACATCATTAATTGAAATCTCAAATTTCGCCTGAGGAGCAGCCCCCTTGGTTGCAGCTATAGCCGCATTAGGGTGGATTGGCTCAGACTGATCCCTTGCTCTACAAGCTCGTTTAAGGACTCGGGAATATCCCGACTTTCCAGATCCATTATCACCATAAATGACAGTGATGCCTTTATTTCCAAATGTAAGGCGTTGCTTCTCAGCTATCGCGTTTACATGCTGCAAATCCTTCATCGCTAATAGCGTGACATGTCCACCACTTGAGACACCGGACGGGATTTGATCTACGCTTAGGCGTACAGGAGATCTGCCCTGATTGTCTGGAATGCCATTTTCGTCTTTCAAGAGTGCATACAAGTCGTCGACATCATTTTTCGACAACGTCTGGCTATTAAATAGACGCCGAATCGCATCACTTTGCCAAGCTGGTAAACCTTTAGCCCACTTCAAGATCTCCTGTAGAATAGCCATTCCCCTCTCCTTCAATCGCCTATACCGACAAACCTATGAGAAATTCCCTCACTCAAGCCATCGAAGTTAGTGTGCCATTGAGAACAGCTTCGAGGAGGCGGTGGCTTTCGGTGTGGGTGACGGTGAGTTGTGCATCGAGCCGGTCACACAGGGCCATCAGTTCTTCGACTTTGGCGACTATACGGTGTTGTTCTGCGAGGGGTGGGAGTGGGAATGGAACCCTGAGAACTCGGTCAGGAGAGGTGTGCCTTACTTTCATTCCAGTGCACGTTCTCGCCAATTCCCCCCTGAAGAACTCGGAATTGAAAAACCAGAATGCGAATTCAGGGTCAACCAATTCCGAGAAACCGAGTTTGCCGAGACGTTGGTTGTGAACGTAGATCCTGCCGTCATCTGGAATGAAGGCGGGACTTCCCAGAAGGCCCGCTGCTTGTTCGGTCATTGGAATAATTAAGTCGCCAGCCTTCAAAATGTAATCCGGATCAACTGGACCGGAATAATATTTCCTCTTCGATTCTCGATCTCTAAAGCCACCCTTCTCATAGAAGTTCCCCGGCGTAGTTAGAACGAAGGGCGCTGGTTCGCTTGTGAAATACGCGCTACTGAAGGCGTAGCCATGTTTCAGGGTAGCGATGTCACCAAGCCGAAACCATATCCACGAAGAAGGTAACTGGAATGGGACTTCCTGTTCTTCGATTGGTCCTGCCCATTTTCCTTTTTTCTGCTCAGCCTTTATCAGAAGCTTCTCCGCCGGTTCGTCATTGGGGTCTTGGGAAACAAGCTTCCCCCGAACGGCAAGGTTGAGGATGGTTTGGCGGAGTTGCTGAATGTGTTCTGATCGCGTGGTGAGGCGAGGGAGGTGGTTGAAGTAGAAACGGGCGTGGTCGCGGAAGGCGTCGGGGTTCTCGCCATTGTTGAAACGATGCAGAGACGAAGCCGCCAGACGATCCCGTCGGCTCTCGCGCTCTGTCTGCGCCGCCTCCAGTCGATCACAGAGCGCCATCAATTCATCCACCTTAGCGACGATGCAGTGCTGTTCGGCGAGGGGTGGGAGCGGGAGTAAAATGTTTGAAATCGAGTCCCGGTTTAGTGTCGCCCCTTTGATAGCATCTTTGGTATCGCCCTTCCGCGAAAACTCGGGAAGCACCTTAAAGAGATAGGCATCCATTGCCTGGAGATAAGGATGAATGGAAATGATCGCCTCATTATGGAACGCAGGAGCGCCGAGTCGTGATATCTTCCCAATCGTTAGCTTAAAACTCATGATCATGGTGCCAACAGGGACTGGCTCCGAACTAAAGACCTGATTCTTAGCTTTGATGCTGACCGTCTCCTTAGTGACGGTAACGACTTCACCATCTTTCATGTCGGCGATACTGATCCATGGGTAATCGCCGGTATTCCAAAGACTGACATCGTGGCGTGATGGCGTCCGTCCAGCTGAAAAATCTGCAATCGCCCCGAATCGCACCCATTGCCAATTGCTGGGAAGCTCAAAAGGCTGATTCCTAATCGCGACCTGCGGTGCCGGTTCCTGCTTCCTGATTTCCCCCGCCTTCACCAGCCGTTCCTTCTCCGCCTGAATCTGTTTAAGCAATTCCGACGCTGGCTCATCCCTCGGATCTTGTTCGACTAGTTTTCCCCTTACCGCGAGGTCGAGAATGAATCGGCGCAGGCGCGGTATGGCGTCGGGCGCATCACTGATGCGGTTGAACAGGCAGATGAGATGGTGCATATGATCTATGATCCTCTACTGCTGCTCCAAATCGGCGATAATCGCCAATCCGTGCGCTACGCCAAGCTCTCGAAATGCTGCATCAGGCTGGGCAACCTTGTCATACGTGGCCCCGAGGTGAAGATCGCCGATAAAGCACTTGAAGAACTCTGTGTAGAAGGTCTGAAAATTCTTATAGTAATCGGTCGCGGTATCCACCCCACCTTGGCCTTTAAAAGCAACAGTGCTTGCAGGCACCACATGAACACCCAGTTTAGAGTAAACAAAAACAAAGGATGCTGAACTTCGTTTCAGCATATCGTGGCATTGACGACCCAAATTCTGGTCGCCAGCGACAATTTTGACCACACGCGAGCTTTGCCTCGATGCCTGTGACGCCACCTTGGCCTGCGCCAAGTAACCTTTGGAGATTGATCGGCTCCCGTTTCGAATGGTCATAATTCCGGCGATGTCCGCTCCAATGATGTTTTCTTCTCTGCGTTTGTAGCAATGAACCTTGAAAGACACTCCAGAAATGTGTTGGCCGTTCAACCGCGATCGGATTTCCTCCAAAAGATGTCCAGTGAGCTCGCGTGCGATCTGTGGGGTTATGGCCTCTTCACGACCCGTCAGGTTGTCCCGGCCGATGTCGTTTAAGACACGGCCAGCCAGTTCCGCTGCGGCTACTCCGACCTGCTCCGCAAGATATGACAGCGCATTGGTATTCTTTATGGTTATCATATCTCTTATCGCAGCAGAACCTTCTCCAGAATGGCCTTGAGCTGATCGCGCAGGCTGGCGGTTTCCTTTTCGGCAGCCTCGAGTTTTTGCAGCAGTTCCTCCGGGTCGCCATGGTCGTAGGCGACGGTGTGCGGATTCTTGATGTCGAGGTTATAGCCACGGGCTTTCACCTCGTCGGTGGTGACCTTCCATGCGACCTCAGTTTCTTTGCGCCCCTTGCGTTTCGCACCGCCCCACCACTCCACGCAGGGTTTTAGATGCTCGACGCGGATAGGCTTAGTCATGGAGTAGGCCTTCTGCCCATCGGGGATGCGGTGCTCGTAGAACCAGATGTCCTTGGTCGGCTCGCCCTTTTCGAAAAACAAGAGATTCGTACCGATGTTGGCGTAGGGCTTGAAGACGCTATTGGGTAGTCGGATGATCGTATGGAGGTTGCATTCCTCCATGAGATGCTCCTTGAGCCGAGTCTTGACCCCTTCGCCGAACAACGAGCCGTCCGGCAAGACGACAGCAGCGCGGCCGCCTGATTTGAGCAGTCGCACAATCAACGCGAGAAAGAGATCCGCAGTCTCGCGTGTCTGAAAGTGCTTGGGAAAGTTGCTTTCAATCCCATCTTCTTCCTTGCCGCCAAAGGGCGGATTGGTCAGAACGATATCCACGCGATCTGCTTGGCCATAGCTGATATAGGGACGGGCCAGGGTATTGTCATGGCGGACGAAAGAGGGATCGTCAATGCCATGCAGTAGCATATTTGTCACGCAGAGCATGTGCGGAAGTTGCTTCTTCTCGCAGGCGCGCAACCCCTGCTGCATCTTCTGTTCGTCTGCTGGTTTCTTCACGTAACGCTCGCGCATGTGGCGAATGGCGCAGGCGAGAAAGCCTCCGGTCCCGCAGGCCGGATCGAAAAGAATTTCTCCGGGATGCGGGTCGATGCGGTCTGCCATGAAAGCCGTGACGGCGCGAGGCGTGTAATATTCGCCTGCATTGCCGGCACTCTGGAGATCGTTCAGTATCTGCTCGTAGATATCGCCGAAGTGTTGGCGCTCGGTCAGGTTGTTAAAGTCGATGCTGTTGATCTTGTTGATCACCTGCCGCATGAGCTGGCCGGACTTCATGTAGTTGTAGGCGTCTTCGAAGACATCCCTCACGACACGACGGCGACCGTCCTTACCGGTTAACTCTTTCAGCGAAGGGAACAGCTCATCGTTCACGAAGGCCATGAGCGGTTCGCCGGTGATGCCTTCAGGGTTCGCCGCCCAGGTGCGCCACTGGAACTTGTTCGGGATGGGCGACCGGTAGTCCTTCTGCATCGCTTCCAGTTCCAGGTCCTGGTCATCGATGATCTTCAGAAAGAACATCCAGCAGAGCTGAGAGATACGCTGGGCGTCGCCATCGACGCCGCTATCCTGGCGCATGATGTCTTGAATGGATTTGACGGTGTTACGGACGGTCATAGTTATTAAACGTCCTGGCCTTCTACGGTTTGTCTTACCTCGATCGCTAGCTTGTACAGTGGGTCTTTGTCAGGAGGTGGATAAAGCGCGTCCTTCCTAATTTTGGGGAACGTATCCCGCTTCCAAAAGTTCCTTGGATCGAATCTGAATTTGGCGACAAGCCGACGGCCGAAATCTATCTCATAGTGCTTGTAATGGAGTTTCTGATCGTAATCGGCCATTTCCGGATATTCTCCAAGTAAGTACCCCTCCTGAATATGGGGACGAACGGCTGAAGGTGGGCACGCACTTGCAAGCCTGACAACTTGCAATCCAGCCTCAGCACTCGCAGTGATGGCTCCACTTAGATTAGGTACGCCAAGCACAAAAACAAAGGCATCGTGTTCTGCTGTTAGCGATGCGAAAGAAGCTGCGATTCTGAGAGAATGCGTCAGGTCCAGTAACGGTGTTGGGCATACGTCGTAGTGTTGAAGGATCGACCAGCGGAGGATTTGATACCGGTTTAATCTTACACGGCCAAGCAGGCCGGCTCCTGAATAGAGAGTAGCTAATTCACTTTCTGCGGCTTTGAGCGTCACGAATCGAGAAACGAGGGTGTCCTGCCCTGGATTTGTCGACATTCCTTTTGGGGGCCGAAACAGCGTAGGCTTCAGAGAAGTATTTCCATCCTTATTTCTATAGTCCCTATCTTGCCCCCTGAAGAGTAGAACGTGATTGCGATTTCGGAATTGAAGCTCGGCAACATTTGTGGCCAGCTCCAGAAACGAGGACACTCTATGGCCAGCCGCTTTGCGTACAGTGGTACAGGTGACATCCTTGGCGTTGGGATGACTGTCAAAGAATGACCACATCTTGCTCAGCCCAATGGTTTCCATGATCTTCTAGGCGGCTCCCTGATAGAGGGCGGATTGAAGTTCATGCACGGCTTTTTCAAAGCCGGGACGTCCACCGAACGTCTTCAGTAGTTCGATAGGAGTGCCCATGCTATCGAACGGCGAAATCTTGAGGATCTGTGGATCATCCAGACTGGTGACGCCTTCGTCCTGGTACTTCTGAAGCAAGGCTTCCAGCACGTCGCGCGCTTGCTTGCCGTACTTGGTAAAGACATCCCGCTTTCGGACATTCTCGACCCGTTCTCGCCTCGTCAGCGGCGGCTGATCGAAGGCCACATGGCAGATAAGATCGAAAGGATCGAGATCCTTTCCCACTTCGTCGGCCAGTGGTTCAAGCAACACCCCTTCTTGCTCCAGCTCCTCGATGATGGCCTGCTTGCGCTCGGCACTGTTCCACTGTTTAAGAAACGCCGTGAGGCTGGCATAGCGCTTCCGGAGCGTCTTCTTGGAATAATCACGCAGGGTTTCAGTAACAAGCTTGCCGAATTCGTCGAGATACTCGATCCGCTCGGCAATCACACTCACTTCATCGCCATGGATGTAGTATTTGCGCGGCTGAGTCACCCCGGGCGAGATGGTGATGTCCGGGCGTTCGGGATCGAGCACGATAGTCTCCCCCTCGGTCGGTTTCGGCGGGATCGGGTCTTCCTCGTCGGCTGACGGCATAACATTGTCAGGCAAGGCGACAGGATCATCCTCGCCTGGTTCGTAGATCTGCACCGGTTCACCGTCGAAGTCCGGGTCGGCAAAGTGGTTGGTGGCTTTGCGGAAGTCGATGAGCGTGAAATAGTACTTCTTGGTATCCTCGTGGACGCGGGTGCCACGTCCGACGATCTGCTTGAACTCCGTCATCGACCCCACTTCACGATCAAGCACAATCAAGCGGCAGGTTTGTGCATCAACCCCGGTGGAGAGCAGCCGCGATGTCGTGACGATCACGGGGTACTTGGCCTCCGGATCGATAAAGTTACCAAGCTGGGCGATGCCTTCTGCGTCATCGCCGGTAATGCGCATGACATATCGCTCGTTCTGCTGTACAAGGTCGGAGTTCTCGTTGATCAGGGCCTGGCGCATCCGGGCGGCGTGTTCAACATCCACGCAGAAGACGATGGTTTTTTGAAAGCGGTCCCCGCTTTCCTTCAAGAACTCACTCACTTTGTGGGCGACACGCTTGGTCCGTTCGTCGATCACCAGATTCCGATCGTAGTCCTTCTGGTTATAGATGCGATCTGCGATCTCCTGCCCGTACTTATCGATCTCCCCCTTGGCCGGACGGTAGCCTTCCACGTCTACGTCCAAATGAACCTTTACCACTTTATAGGGAGCGAGGAAGCCATCGCGGATGCCTTCCCTCAGCGAATAGGTGTACACGGGTTTGCCGAAGTAATGGATGTTCGATACGTACTCCGTCTCCTTCGGCGTCGCGGTGAGCCCGATCTGGGTGGCGCTGGAGAAGTGGTCAAGAATCTCCCGCCAGGCGGAGTCCGCCGCAGCGCTGCCCCGGTGGCATTCGTCGATCACGATGAGGTCGAAGAAATCCCGCGAGAGTTCCCGATACAGCTTGTCGCTTTCCTCCGGCCCGGTAATAGCTTGATACAGTCCGAGGTAGATCTCATAGGAGGTATCGATCCGCCGATGCCTTTTGTCCACAGCAAGGGACAGATCAACGGCGGTGCCATCCTCGCGCTCGATGGTCTTGGCGCCGGTGCTGAGTTTGGCCATCGTCTTCCCAAAGGGGCGGAAGTCATTGACCATCGTTTGGTCAATCAGGACATTGCGATCAGCGAGATAAAGAATGCGTCTCTTGCGTTTGGCTTTCCAGAGACGCCAAATGATTTGAAACGCGGTGTAGGTCTTTCCGGTACCGGTCGCCATGACAAGGAGGATACGGTCCTGCCCTTTTGCGATGGCTTCCACGGTCTTGTTGATGGCGATTTGCTGGTAGTAGCGCGGCTCCTTGCCGCTCGCATCGTCGTGGTAGTCCTGCAGGATGATCTCTTCCTGGGACGGGGCTACACCTTTCCACGTCCGGTAGTTCTTCCAGAGGAGTTCGGGCGTGGGAAACGCGTTCAGCGACAGCTCGACTTCTTGTTTCTCGCTCTGACCTGTTCGGTCGTGAAAGACGAAACCGTCACCGTTCGATGAAAAGACGAAGGGAATATCCAGCGTCGCAGCATATTCGAGCCCCTGCTGCATCCCGCCCCCGACTGGGTGATTGTTGTCTTTCGCTTCGATGAGGGCGATAGGAATGTTCGGCTTGTAGTAGAGAATGTAATCAGCAAACTTGGCCTTGCCGCGTGTGACGAGCTTCCCACGGACGATGATTCGCCCTTTCGTGAAGTAGACCTGCTCGCGGATTTGTGACAGGAGCTCCCATCCCGCCTCTTGAACAGCGGGTGTAATGAATTTCGTGCAGATGTCGCGTTCAGTGAGAGCTTTCTTGTCGAGTCCCGCCATCTACCAGAACCCCACACGCTAAAGGCTTTGCCGCCGCAGAATACCCCTTTCCCAGCGGGAAATCACCCCGCCTTAATGGGGAGGGCTAGGGGCCCGTGGCGAGGGGCAAGGGGGTGTGAAAAGTAAGAGCGGAGCGGGTTTGTCTTGCTGGTCTGTTTGCTGGGGAACAAGGTGAGACGAGCGGGACGGGAGGATGGTTGGTCTGGTTCATCTGGTTTATTTAGTTTGTTTGCGTGAACCAGAGAAACCAAGGGAACCACATGAACAAGACAGACGAACCCGCTCCACCAATTGACCTCGCGCAAAAGACGG
>MSXM01000043.1:66631-72246 GCA_002083565.1 Nitrospira sp. ST-bin4
GTAGGGGTGGTGAGCAGGCCCACTGGTGAGTGGGAAGCCTGAAGCTCCTCCAAGACCTCCACAAGACAGACAAGAGCTCTCAGACCCGCCTCCGCTTCGTTGTGTCTCTCCTCCTCTTCCTCGTGCGTTTCTCCCTACTACAATGACAAATGAATTTCCTACATATGGTGTGGTGTGTTTATGAGACCTATGGATCGTGGTGCTCTGTCAGTCGGTAGAGAGCGAGACGGGCGGGAGAAGCAGAACTGGCTGGACGAGCAAGACGTGGGGATCGGTCTATTTCGTCTAGCTCGTTTGTTTTGTTGGGGGGGGGGACCGGAAACGCATCAGAGGAACCACATAGACCCAATAAACCAAAGGAACAAAACCGCCCGCTCTTGTGTGGGATCCCGAAGCTGCCATCCGAACCGAGTGATGTCCGGCAATCCTTCAGTCGCCCTCGCTGATTGCCCCGCGCCTCACTCTTCGTACTGGCTCGCATCTAACGGCCATGCCTACTGGCACCGAGTATCGATAGCGCGTCCCCTGAACCATCACCCCGCCACTGAAGCAGGAGCGGTGCCCTTTGCACGCTGGCTGCACAAGAGCGGGTCACACTCGAACGAGGCTGCTAACCTCTCATAGCATTCCACCTCTCTCAGTTCTGAGGTAATCATGCTCGCCTCGAAATCAACGAGGCCAGGATCGCCAGGCCCTGTCGAAAATCGCCCCACCACCGGGAACGATGGTGGCGGAATCACTCCTCCAGTGGTGAGAACACCGAATGCCGTTCGGTCTGCGTTGATCAGGCGTCATCCCTACTGCCAGAACCCGGAGGTGTTCTGGCAGTGCCCTCTCAGGCCACTCATGAGACACTGAGAATAGAGAGCCGCGTGTTCGGTTGGCCCCATCAGCTGAACCTGGATACGGAACACGCTTCACGAAGGATCGTAGAGTGACCGATGAAGCAGTATCTCGACATCGCCGCACTGGCAGAGCGCCTCCGGATTAAACGGTCGACGCTCTATGCCTGGGCCGCGCAGGGCACGATCCCGCATCTGAAGCTCGGGCGCTTATTGCGGTTCGACCCCGACGAGATCCAGGCCTGGCTCCACGATCAACGGCGCAATCCCGCTCCAGCTCCCACGCCCCGCAGACGCCGGTACGGCACCGATCACGTAGACGACCTGATTGCCCAGGCCAAACGCGAGGTCTATACTCCGTTCCGCGGGAAACCAGACCAAGACAGGGCCACACGAAAGGGGGACACCCATGGCTCTGTATAGGCGAGGACCAGTCTGGTGGATGCGGTTGAGTTATCAGGGACGGCAGGTTCGTCGGTCGACGGAAGTGACCGACCGGAAAATGGCCGAGCGGATCTATGGCAAGGTGCTGGGGCTCATGGCCGAGGGGAAATGGTTTGAGCGATCTCCGGGGCAGGACAAAGTGGTGACGGACTTGCTGGAGCGCTATTTACGCGATCACTCCGCGCCCAATAAGGCAGCGACGACGCATAATCGCGACAAGAGTCTCGCCGCGCACTTGCTCCGCGCCTTCGGGACGGTGCCGGTGGATCAGCTGCGCCCGGCGCAGCTCGCGGACTATAAAGCGAGCCGACGCGCGGCCGGGGCGGCCCCCAAGACCGTCAATGACGAGCTCACGTTGCTCGGCCACGCCTACAAGCTCGCCCTGCTGGAGTGGGAGTGGGTGACCGACAATCCGGTGCTCAAGGTCAAGAAGGAGAAGATCCGCTCCAAACCGGGACGCTGGCTCACGGCCGAGGAGGAGGCTCGACTCTTGGCCGCCTCGCCTTGCTGGTTGCAGGAACTGGTGCTGTTTGCCTTGCACACGGGGATGCGGCAAAGCGAGATCCTGAACCTGCACTGGTCGCAGGTGGATCTCACCCGCCGGACGCTCATGATCCTCGAGCAGAAAAACGGCGGGCAGGATACCTTGCCGCTCAATGCGACGGCGGTCGAGGTGCTGCAGGCGCGGGCGAAGGTTCGGTCCATCAGCACCGCCCACGTGTTTTTCAACCACGCGGAACACCGGTGGGACGCTCGGAACCTGTTGCGGGCGTTCTATCAGGCGCGCCGGAAGGCAAGGATCGAAGGCTTTCGCTTCCATGATCTCCGGCATACGTTTGCCAGCCGCTTGGTGCAGGCCGGGGTGGATCTCTACACGGTTCAACGTTTGGGCCGGTGGAAATGCATGAAGATGGTGCAGCACTATGGGCATCATTACCCGGAGAGTTTGCGCGGCGGGGCGGAGGTGCTGGATCGGCTGCGGGCGCAGGCTAGCACAAACCTAGCACAATTGGCCGGGGTGGCAGCCGGAAGCACGGCGTAAGTCGTTGAAAAGTGGTGCGCCCGGCAGGAATTGAACCTGCGACCTACGGGTTCGAAGCCCGGCGCTCTATCCAACTGAGCTACGGGCGCACATGTGGTACATGAATCATGTTATGCGAAGGCTTGTCAAGAATACGATCCGATACCACAGGCAGCACTCACCGGCTACAGCCGGGCAAGAATTTCGTCTGCAATCTGCACGATCGGCCGCCCATCGGTTGCAATGACATGATCAGCCGCAGCCTCATACTTCGGGGTTCGCTCACGCAAAACATCCCGCACTTCGTCGATGAACGACTTGGTGCCCGTCAGTGAAGGACGTTGCGTATCTCGTCCGATGCGTTTCATGATTGTTTCCACCGAGGCCGTCAGCCAGAAAATGGTGCCTGCAGTTTTCAGCCTGTCGACATTTTCCGGTCGAAGGATTGCACCTCCCCCCGTATCAATAACCAGTCCATCCACATGCGCCATATCGCGGCAAACCTGAGATTCAAGATCACGAAAATAGTCCCACCCATGCTGCGCGACAATCTCAGGAATGCTCTGACCGGCCCGTTTCACAACCTCCGCATCAGTCGATACCATGGTTCGGCCAAGGCGCGAGGCCACCATCTTCCCTACGGTGCTCTTCCCGGTCCCACGATACCCGATGAGCACGACGTTCATTGGAAGCGGGACTCCAGCACGGCACGCATCACGTCAACCGGAGCGGGCCTGTTCGTCCACAGTTCAAACTGGGTCACCGCCTGGTTGAGAAACATTTCGAGGCCAGGAATCGTCTTGCACCCGGCGCCCTTGGCTTCCATGAGCAATCGCGTTGCCCTTGGATTGTAGACAATGTCCATAACAGCAAGGTCTGGATGAAACAGCGAGGCCGGCACGCAGGTCGCGTCGACCTTGGGAGACATGCCGACAGGGGTGCAGTGAATCAGGATCTGCGCGTCAGGTACCGTCCGGCCAAGAGTGCTGTCGTCGAGAAACGCATCCTCAATGGCCACATTCGATTTGGACCGGAGATCGCTTGCCAATGCCGTACGTTCTTTGTCATCGACTCCAAGCAGGGTCAACTTGTCTGCTCCGGAATCCGCCGCCAGGGCGAATGCGATAGCCCGCGCGGCACCTCCTGATCCCAGCATGACGATGCGCCGGCCCGTGAGCGTGACCCCGCCCTCACGCAACGCCCGCAAGGCGCCCGTGGCGTCGGTATTGTAGCCAATCAGCCGACCGTTCTCAGCCACGATAGTATTGATGGCGCCGATGTGCTGCGCCGTCGGTTCCAGATCGTCCAGAAAAGGGACCGCAGATACCTTGTGCGGGATAGTCACACTGGCCCCGCGAAAGTTCCCCAACGCGCGGAGGCCCTGGATCGCTTCTCCAATCATCCCCACTTTCCACGCCAGATATACACAGTCAATGCCAAGCGCCTGAAAGGCCGCATTGTGGATGGCTGGAGAGAGCGAATGCTCGACAGGATTTCCGATAACCCCACAAAACTCAGTGTGAGCGCCAATATCCATCTGCTTCATGTCACACACCCTACAGGGAAGCTTTGAGCTACCCCTTATAGACGGTCATCCCTCCATCGATCGTGAACGTTCCGCCGGTCACCCATATCGCTTCATCGGATGCCAGGTACAACACCATACCGGCGACCTCCTCGGGAGTCCCCGCACGACGAATGGAATACTGTGCAAGAATCGACTGAAGCATCTCCGGGTTTGCCATAAGAGGTGCCGCCATTGGTGTATCGATCAGAGCGGGATTCACGACGTTGCAGCGAATCCCGTCTTTGGCGTAATCGATGGCAACTGCTCGAGTAAGCGCATCGAGACCACCTTTTGAGGCGGAATAGGCGGATAACCCCGGAATACCGACCACACTGGCGACAGATGAGATGTTCACAATGCAACCGCATCCCTGTTTCAGCATCTGAGGAACAACGGCTCTCGTCATCCGGAACACGCCGGTGAGATTGATGTCGAAGATCTTGTCCCACGTTGCATCATCGATTTCATGCAATCGCTTGCCGAAGTCGCCGATCCCGGCATTGTTGACCAATACGTCAATCCGGCCGAAGCTGTCGATGGTTTTCCGGACAACGTCCTGGGCATGCACCTCATCCGTCACAGAACCGGCAACAGCCAGGGCTCTCCCATTGCTCTGCCGGACGATCTTCACCACCCGGTCCAATTCCTGTTGGCGGCGTCCAGTGACAACCACCGACGCGCCTTCCAGGGCAAACCGCTTGGCCACCGCCTCTCCAATCCCGGCATTCCCCCCCGTAATGACGGCAACTTTTCCTTCAAGCCGCTTCATTCCAGTCAGCCCCTTTCTTCACTCTCCAGCCCTGTGCCGAAAGTGTCGTCGCCTATTTCCCGCTCCTGGCCTGCAGTCAGCAAACCCGGTTCCACTTTCCTTGCCACCGTGAGAAAGCCCGAATGGGCAACCATGCGGTGATCGGGCCGCACACTTCGACCTTGAACCGACCAGGTCCTCAGCAACGTCTCAAATGTTTCCACCATGGCAAAGACTGCCGTACGCTCAAGTGCCTCGACCGTTTGCATAACTTGAGGAACTGTGGGAACGAAACTCACATAGATCCCGCCGGACCGAAGCGCACTGGCGGCATGAGGAATCACCTGCCATGGCTCCGGAAGATCGAGGACCACGCGATCGAACGGGATGCCATCATCAAGCAACTCAATGCCCTCATAGGCATTCTTGCGCAATGACACCAGGTTCGAAACAGGCCCCATATAGCGCTCGATGTTGAGCAGCGCAGTGCGCGCAAAGTCGTCCCGCACGTCATAGGTCACCACCAGGCCTCTGAGCCCGACGGCGCGCAATAGTGCCATGGTCAGAGCTCCTGACCCGGTTCCGGCCTCAAATACCCGGGCCCCCGGATAGACATCCGCCCACATTGGAATAAGCGCAAGATCCTTTGGGTAAAGCACTTGCGCGCCACGTGGCATCTTGAGCACATAGTCCCCAAACGTCGGCCGGATCGCCAACATCTTCTTCCCGCGGGACAACGTCACCATGGTTGCATCAAGGCGTCCTATAAGCGCATCGTGTGCGATAGTCTGCCCGCTGAATTGATATATTTCCCCGGCCTTCAGTGTCAGCGCATAGTGACGCCCCTTCTGATCGACGAGATGAATCCGTTCACCATTGGCAAGCTGCAACATGGCGGCATTCTAGGGGGTTCATTCTATGGTTTGCAACCGAGCACCCGTCCTTCGAGCCGATGTTTCATGACAGTTCGTCGAGGAATTATATGGAGAGACA
>MSXM01000043.1:72311-109131 GCA_002083565.1 Nitrospira sp. ST-bin4
CGCCCGGTCCCGCACCATAAGCCATACGCCCTGGACTTTAAAACCGGATGACGTCTCAGTTCGTAGATGCACTGATGAATCATGGCGGTTAATAAGCCGTCACTCGGATGGTGTGGCGATTCAGCCCTAGGACTGTAGGCAATTCTGCATAGTTGCCGCACAACTGAGACAGAACGATCTCATCTTCCTCATTAAGCCTCTTTAATAGTCTTGCAATTTCGAGGTGATCGCGCCGACCCGTTCTCATCTTCAATCCAGCACTCCTTTTGCTTGACAGAGCGATAGACAAAGGAACAGCCAGAATGAATCCTCTTGCTTCCATCACGCTCTAACAGAAGTAGACGGATAGGCAACCACAAGATGAAAGGTGATGCCATGCATGATGAAGGACTTCGGACGACGGATGAAGCTGAAAGCAAGGAGACTGTCGATACCGATGTGGACGCCGATGACCAGCAGGCAAGCGGCTTGCTTGGGGTGATCGGCCGTAACGACACACAGAGAGCCGCTCAAGAGGAACAATCTGCACCAGCCATGCGTACGAGTCATGGTGCAAGTCCGTTCTTATTGGAGTCCCTGTACTTCCGCTCGTTCGGTCAGAGGGAGCTGCTCACACGCGAAGAAGAAGTGGCTGTCGCAAAGCAGGTCGATCAGGGCACACGTCGAATTCGAATTGCCTTACGCCATGTCATAAACATACTCGCCCGCTCGAAACACGCGCCGGCTTTGTCAGATTCCGTCAAAAGCCTTCAACTCATCAAGCGACTGAGCGGACTCTCAGCCAAGGCGCTGGATGATACGGAGCACACACTCCTTGCCATACTGAAACCGCCGGTTCGCACGATGAAACCTGCCGCCACGACGGGAAAACGGCTGAAGGTCCTGCTCGACGAGATTCGGTCCGCGCGAGTCGTCCTCGAACGAGGCAAAGACGAACTGGTGCGGCGAAACCTGCGATTGGTGGTTGATGTTGCGAAACACTATACCGGCCGAGGGCTCGCCTTGCTCGACCTTGTCCAAGAAGGCAATATCGGTCTGATGAAAGCCGCCGAACGCTACCAGTACCGAAAAGGGTTCAAGTTCAGCACCTATGCCACGTGGTGGATTAGACAAGGTATTACGCGGGCTATTGCGGATCAATCTCGAACCATCCGCATTCCGGTCCACCAGACCGAAGCCTCCCATCGCATTGTTCGGGTGACGCGCCGCCTTGGACAGCAGTTCGGACGTCCTGCTCGCATAGAAGAGATCGCACACGTGCTTCGCATGAGACCCGATCGGCTCCATGACACTGTTCAGGCATTCCAAGAACCGGTGGCGCTGGAAACGCCGATTGGCGATGGGGAGACCCAGTTCGGGGATATGATCCCGGATCAACTCGCAGTTCCCCCCGATGCCCACGTACACCGAACTGAGATGACGACGCAGTTGGATCGAATTCTCGGAATTCTCACACCGAGGGAACAAACAGTAATCCGCCTCCGCTTCGGGATTGGTTACGAGGAGGCTCGCACCTTGGAACAAGTCGGCCAGAACCTGTCGGTCACGCGCGAGCGCATCCGCCAAATCGAGGCGAAGGCGCTCAAAAAGCTCAAGACGCCTGAAATCCGTGAACTCTTCGCTGCCATCAAGTAAGCACTCCGGTTATTCGCAAACCCGCAGGCCGGGCGAATGCCCGGCCTGCGAGATCCCGCTTTCCCCCCGATAACAAGTTGTGCGACAATGTTTCCTCTATGGATGTGCGCAACATCGCCACAAGAGACTCTCTCCTTACCACACATCGCTTATTCCGGTGCCTAGAAACCTATGCAGACCGCTTTTTACTCCAAAGATAAATCGGGGACTGAGTTCTGTGCCTTGGAGTGTCCGGTCCGCGCAACGGATTCTGCGTTTCCACCTGCCACCGCCGGATCACTCCTTGTCTTCCCCACACCTGTCCCCTATTCCGTCGCATGGGACCTACAGTCACGCCTCCACCATGAGCGCCTCTCTGATGTGAGACCGGATACAGTCGTCATCCTTGAACACCAGCCTGTCTATACACTCGGACGCAGCACCCAGGCATCCGATTGGGGCGGGGATGAAGCCCTCTTGCGCGTCAATGGAACGGCAGTGCATCGGGTGAATCGCGGAGGATCAGCCACCTACCATGGCCCCGGACAAATCGTCGTGTATCCGATCCTCAAGTTGGCTCAGCACGCTCCAGGTCCGAGACGACTCGTCCAGCTGCTTGAAGACGTGATCATTCGCCTGCTGAAACACTGGGATATCGACGGCCATCGAATCGAGAAGAGACCGGGGATCTGGGTGCTGACGCCTCAACCGGCAAAGATCGCGTCTATCGGAATCCGCATCGAACGAGGCATTACCCTGCACGGATTTGCGCTCAACGTCGATATGGACCTGACGCCGTTTCAACGGATCCGTCCATGCGGATTTGCCAATTGCCTGGTCAGCTCCATAAACGTGCTCTGCGGCAAGAGCATCCCTCTCGATGAGGTCAAATCTGATCTTGCCCGGATATTCGGTGAGGTGTTTTCGATTGAGTGGACCACCGCAGCAACGCATCCCGGCACACGCTTTACTGCAGCCGATGAGTTCGTGCCGATCAACCGATTCAATCTGTAACGGATCGAGAGCTTATGCAGGAACTTGACACCCACACCTTTCGTTTGGCGGTTGCGCAATTCGATCGCGCGGCTGAGGCGATGCAGTTGGACCCAAACCTGCGTGAACGGTTGAAGCTGCCCCAACGCTCGCTCATCGTCAGCCTACCGGTGCGCATGGATGATGGACGGGTGGAAGTCTTTACCGGCTACCGGGTGCAACACGACTCCTCGCGCGGCCCCTGCAAAGGAGGCATTCGGTATCATCAGGACGTGAGCCTCGGAGAGGTCTCGGCCCTTGCGATGTGGATGACGTGGAAATGCGCCTTGGCGGGCTTGCCCTATGGCGGAGCAAAAGGCGGCATTCAGGTTTCTCCGAAGAAGTTATCCCGCGCTGAATTACAGCGACTTACTCGGCGCTATGCCGCTGAAATTTTCCCCCTCATCGGCCCCGACAAAGACGTCCCCGCCCCCGACGTGGGAACCGACGCGCAAGTCATGTCATGGATCATGGATACCTATAGCCAACAGGTCGGCTTTGCGGTTCCAGGCGTGGTGACCGGCAAACCGCTCTCGCTCGGCGGCAGCCTCGGGCGCGAAGAAGCCACCGGGCGAGGGGTTGTCTATGTCACACTGGAAGCGCTCCGCCACCTCAAGCTATCGATCGAGAATACGACAGTAGCCATCCAAGGCTTCGGCAATGTCGGCTCCCACACCGCGCTCATCATGCAGCAAGAAGGCGCGCGAGTCGTCGCCATCAGCGATGTGACCGGGGGCATCTACAATGCCAGGGGGCTGGACATTCCTGAACTGATCAGGCGTTACCGGAACTCAGGACGATCGCTCGCTGACACGAAGATGGGGGAGTCCATTACGAACGAAGAATTACTGCAGCTGGACTGTACGGTACTCGTTCCCGCAGCCCTCTCGGAGCAAATTACTGAAACCAATGCCGACCGTCTTCGCTGTCGCATTCTATCGGAAGGGGCAAACGGCCCTACGACCCTGGAAGCCGACCGCATACTCGAAGAGAAAGGCATCTTTATCATTCCTGATATTCTGGCGAATTCAGGCGGAGTGATCGTGTCGTATTTCGAGTGGGTGCAAGATCTTCAACGATTCTTTTGGAGCGCGAGCGATATTCAGCAGCGCTTGCACGATATCATCACGTCGGCCTTTCATCGCACTCTTCGGTTCTCGAACGAACGACACACATCGATGCGCATGGCAGCGCTCATGAGCGGAATCGACCAAGTCGCCCAAGCGCATCTCCAACGCGGACTGTATCCGTAACGGAGCGGCTGACAGTGGCACGAGACGAAGTATCGAGAGCGTGGAAACACCATTGTGGTGAGGGCTGGCCCCAATTCTCAAGCCCACACCAAGGCCAGTTGATGACCCTCGATACCGTCATCAGCGGGTGTGTGGTGTTCTTTCTGGACAGTCCCGAAGGACTCGACCACCAGCGGATGGCCCTTGTGAGAGACTGTTTGGACGAGCTGATCGAGCTGACCGCAGAACTGGATACAGACTCCCAGACATACTTTCTCCGTCTTCGACAGCTCGGAGAAATGCTGCTGACCACAACACCACAGCCATAATCGCAGTTCAGGAGTAAAGGAGAAAAGAATGGGGAAGCATCGTGCGGCACTCATATTAGTCTTGGCTCTTGTAGGCCCACTCGCCGGCCTTATCCCTTCGGCTCATGCCGAACCGTATGAGCTGAGTAAGCACGATGTGACAGAGTCTGCATCGATTTCGAGCGCCACCATCTCGCTCTTCGGCATTAAACTCGGTGACTCAGAGACCGCCGCCATCGAGACCCTGGTCAATGGAACAATACCGGGTGTCAAGGCCGAGCAGGAAGCGGCCTTCATCTTCCTGCTCGATCAACGAAAACCGACCGGCCCCATGGCCGGTGTGCGCATCCAGGACGGGAAAGTCGATCTGATTTTTATCAACAACCGATTCGCGCACAAGACCAGAGGCATCTTCCGCAATGTCTTGAACAGCGACAGCCCGGATGACATCCGTAAATTGCTGGGCAAGGAAGACTACGGCGATGAAAACGTGCTGGGCGCCGTCATGGCCTACGATAAGCAGGGGTTTCAGGTGAACTATCTGGGGAAGGACATCAACATCGAATTCGTCCCTCCGCGTTAACTCACCGTACCCCTCGCACTCGGCGACCCCATCCCCTCGGATGGAGTCGCTCGAACGTGCGGAGCTCCGCTGTTCAGTGCATAGTGCTACCCGATGCTGACACGCCAGACTTTTCTCCGGTTGCCGCCTTCGAACGCCCTTTTGCGCTGATTTGATCACGAATCTTGTCATAGATGCCATTCGATAGAACCTTGCGGGCTTTCAATTCATCAACGGACGAGTACGGCCGGCCCTCCACAATCTTCTTCGCGTGCGCGGTCCCTATGCCTGGGAGTGACTTCAGGTCCGTGAGCGTGGCCGAATTGATGTCGATCAGCTTCGTGTCACCGCTGCTTGCCCCCCCAGCCTTTACGGTTTCTGATTGGGGCAGTGGCTTCGGCGGCGTGCCAGCTGTGGCGGTTGAAGTCAGCGCGAGCAGGGCGATTGAAAGGGCCAGGAATCGGACAGAGTAGTTCATGGCATTCCTCCTTGGTTGCAAGAACCGTTGGATAGTTGTGTGGATCTCAACCGTGCGCCTCGGTTGCTGGTGATCCGTTTCTTGCCGGCACTAGGCTTACTGCGAGATTCGTTCCACTATCGAAGACAAGGGAAAACCAGATCATTGACCGATTTGGCTAGTCCGAGCTGTATCTCGCAGGAGAGGGCTCGTATCGGGAGGGATACAGCCAAGGCTGATTGAATAGATCAGGTGGAGGAAAATAGAACCGGTTACTGCACCCTCTCACTCGCGCGTAACCCACAGTCGACCAGGCACCTGGCGATGACCGACGGGCAGTTGGTTGAGAATTTAACGCCTGACTCCATCTATTGCCCCCCCTCTATTTGACCTTGGGAGATGACGTCCTCGACCACGCAGTTTATCCACCAACCTCCACGTGTTGACGATACCCTCATTTGGGTGAGTACTCCTTCCGGCCGGAGGGTCGCGCATCCTGGAAAGCCTCCAACTCGGCAAGCGCATCGAGATCTTTGTGGCGGCCGGCATTGCATCTTTGAGAATGGACACAACCTGTGTCTCGGTGAATTTAGACTGGCGCATGGGAACCTCCGTCCAGGGTGGCTATTCTGCCAGAAAGCTCTCCTTCTGATCTGTCTACTTTTCGGGGGAGCTTACGCCGTTGGGCCGGGCTGCCCGGCAGTAGACAGTCTGCATAGGGGACCATGCTGGTCTGGTTACGTCCCGATGGTCAATCCAGTGGGTCCCAGACGCAAAGATGGGCGGCGCAATGAAGGAGGCGAAGGAACCGGCGGACTTCAGACCACCGCCGTAACACCCAACGGTCTATCGGATGACAGAGAACGGCCGGAGATGGGCTACTGAGTGGTTTCCGAGAGTTTCAGGCCGTAGGCGATGAGGCTTTTGGCGGTGTTCCAGCGGCGCTTGGAGTTGAGAATGACGAGCAACAGATCGCTCCCGTTGTGAGAGACTTTGGCGATCAAACATCGTCCGGCTTTTGACGTGAATCCTGTCTTTACCCCCTCGACGCCGGGAATACGCCCCAACAGACGATTGGTATTGTGCAGAAGATAGGCCCGACGGCCGCTCACGGGCGTGATCATCTCGCGTTCTTCACGGACGAGTTCACGGAACACCGGATTCTGCATCGCAGCTTCACTGAGCCGAGCCAGATCCTCAGCTGTTGAATAGTGCTCCGCTCCATCGAATCCACATCCATTGCTGAAATGGGTGTCATTCAGCCCAAGCTCGAACGCCTTGGCATTCATCAGCGCAACAAACTGTGGTTCGTCGCCGCCGACATGTTCGACAGCCGCCAGACACGCATCATTTGCAGACACAATCAGCATCGCCTTGAGCAGATCTCCCAAACGAAACACCTCACCGATTTTCAAGCGTAAATGCGTCTTGGGCGCGCGCGCGGCATTCTTGCTGATCGTAGCCTGTTCATCCAAATGCCCTCGCTCGAGAATGACCAGCGCCGACATGATTTTCGTCAAGCTCGCCGGCGACATCCGTTTCTCAGACTCATACTCGTAGAGAACACGGCCAGAGCGAAGCTCTTTCAGCAGCACGCTATGGGCTGGGACGGTTCTCCAGGGCAGCGCCCTATCCGACACACCAGGCTCCTGAACCGTCTCTCCATTATGCCGGTTGTGATGTACGGCTTTCGCAGACACGGTGGATGGAGATCCAGCCACCAAGCATGCACACAGCAGTATCCCGACTCCGCATGACCCAAAGAAGTGACACGCAGACCATGGCATTCTGTAATACTGGCTTGGATTACTCCGCATAACGATGAACGCCGCCTTTACAGTGAGAACGTCTCCCGCACCTTATCACCTTTCAGTCCACTATCAATCACTTTGTGAAAAAACCGGAGCAGGTCGGCCAGATCAATCCAGAATCCGCAGTTGAGGCAACGGGCATAGATTCGCCTGTTGATGAGGGTATAGTGCCGTTCGACCATCATAAACCCCTTGCACTTGAGACACTGCATACATGCCCTGTTCTCTCTGCTTATCGAAGGCGGTTCATCACCAGCGCCACACATCCGGCGAGCAATCCGCCGCCGATGAGCGTGGTGCCGAAATAGACGAAGACATTGGTATCCCCCGCCGGCTGAGTCCCCTCCCACAAGTCGCGCACGCCGCCCTGGACCATGAGGACCGACAAGGTCATCAGCGCCCCCATAAGAAACCACCATGCAAAGGATCGAAGCGCCATTGTTAGTCTCGCATTGTGTGCGGGAGCTTGCTTGTGGCCACTCTAGCGAAGGGCTCCAGGGCTGTCAAGAATTGCAGCCATTGCTCTAAAACTGCTGAGCCAGCACCGCACCGTGCAGTGTTCCAAGCTGCAATCCTACTCTTTCGCCTCCGGTTTCAGAGCCGTTTTCACCCCGCGATGAAGAAAGATGGAGACACTGCCGCTTCCGTTGTCGGCAATGACCAGGCCCGGCTCTTCCGTCCCCGTGGTCGTTACACGAAAAGAAGAGATGGCGAAAGGGCCGGCCTTCGTCCGGTAATTTCGAGGCGGGTAGTGGAACGTCCCATCCCCTTTCCCAAACAGGATCGACAAATCACTCGATTGGAGATTGACGATGGCCACATCCATCCAGCGGTCCCCGTTGAAATCCCGTGCCAGCCCGAAATTCGGACCCGCATTGGCGCCGGAATCCCTGCCGGGGCGAAATGTGGCATTGCCGTTGCCGAGCAGTGTCGTGAAGCTGTCTCGTTCCCCATTGATCACTAACAGATCACTGTTCTGATCGTTGTCGAAATCTGCCAAACTGACTCCCAGTGGTCGCTTTCCCGCCGAGTAGTCCTTGGGGCCTCGAAACGAACCATCGCCATTACCCAGCCAAATCGACACCGCATTCGACATAGGTCCTCCGTTCGTCACAACCAAATCCAGCCTCCCATCCCGATCGAGATCGGACAGGGCCACAGAAGTTGGAGTGTCACCGTACTCATATTGGGCACCATGCCGAAACTCCCCCGTCCCCGTACCCAGGAAAATCTTGACCTTGTCGTTACGAAGCGCCACGACCAAGTCAGAATGACGGTCGCCATTCACATCGCCGACCGCCAATGCGACCGGGGTCCGATACACCGGATAGTGGGGCCCTTCGGCAAATTTCCCATTCCCATGTCCGAGTAAGATCGCGATTTCGTCCCCGCCCGGACAGGCCAACGCCACATCGGCATGCCCGTCATGATTAAAGTCATCCATCGCAAGCGCACGCGGCTCCTGACAGACATGCACCTGCACTTGATCCTGAAACGTTCCGTCGCCGTTACCTAATAGGATTGAAAGCGTGTTGCTTGCGATATTCGTGGTAACCAGATCAGTGAGGGAATCGTGATTGAGATCACCGGTTGTAATGGTAGTGGGATTCTTGCCGACCTTATAGCTGGCAAAGTAATAAAAGAGGTCCGGAGGATTATACGGTTCGGTTTTGGAGCAGGCGATGACACCGCCCAATACCAAACAGACCGACAGGATCCCGAACACATGCCTTCTGGAATGGGATTCTCTGAATCTTGACACACCCACGCTGTCTTCCTGTATCGACAAGGACGTACCGATAGGCCTATTGCCTCGCTGCCCAGAATGCCCAGTATACAGAGGCGTTCTTTTCTCTGGCAATGTTGCAGAACATATACAGGAACCTTTGAATTTCACTCTCTGCTTGCGCTAGAATGCATCCTCTTTTCTGAGGAGGACTCCAATGAGTAAGATTGTGAACGTTGATATCACGATGTACGGAATCGCTGAAGTGCTGCACTGGTGCCATACTCGCAATAAGGGGCGCGTCGGAGGTGTGGACACGGCCGGCTTCGAGAAGATGAAGGCCTACTTGGCTGAAAAACCCCAATCGGGTGATTACTTTACGCTGGACCAATTCTGGAAGAAAAAAGTGACGCTCCCGTTGACCGAGGAAGAAGTGGAAACGATCGACCGCTGCCTCTACGACATCCCGAACTTCGACAACGATCCCTTGCCGCAAATTCGTCACAAGTTCTGGCCTCAGGAGAAAGCAGCGCACTGACGATCGTACTCATCTGCGCTTCGCAATGAGTACCGCGTGAGTTGCAAGGCTGAATCGGCCCGTTGTGTATGAAGAGGGGTGAGCTACGTCCTGTCACTCACGACGCAGCACTCGTAATTGAAAATGGAACGGCGGTTCGGCTTGAAGAGAGGGACGAGCGGAGAAGAAGCGTATCACAATAATGCGGGTCAGAGAGAGCCTTCGCCCTTCAGATACTTGCGGAATCGATCCATTAACTCAGCTCCCAATGTGCCGCCCTCAGGCTTCTTCGTCGCAGGGTTGGCAAAGTGGCTGCGAATTTCCTGAAGACGTTTTTCCGCTTGATCGTTTCCTTGCAGCCGCTTGGTTTTCTCGAGCGCAGTCCCGAACGCATCGAACGTTAACTCCTGATACCCGAACGAACGAATGCGCTTGACTGCTTTCATCATCGCTTGATTTCTAAATTTCGTGAGATTTTCCTCGTTGATTTGGGATAGCCCGAGCTTCCGCGCCCTCCGCTCCGCAGCCTTTCGAATCCCGCTTCGCACAAATTCAGGGGCCGTTTGCAGCCTCTTCCAGGCTTCGTCAGTCCAGGCAACACGCTCGTGGGGCGTCTCCCACAACTCACGAAGGACGGCTTCATCGATGCGGACAAGGCGCTTCTGCCTGGCCAGGTCCTCGGCATCCCGTTTCATCATGTCGGTGACGAAGTCCAGCGCGATAGACGGCGACTGTTTGATTTTCTCCTGAAGCTGCGCCAATGCGCCTTCCGTCCATTCCATCGGAGATCCGGCGGCTTCTTGAAGATCACCGAGCGCCTCCACCTTCTCGTAGAGCTCGACATTCACTTCGAGATGGCCCCGCTCTTTCGCGACCTCCTCAGCAATTTGTTTAATCATGGCCCGCATGAACTCAGGAACGTTTGCCAGGCGCTCCTTGGCGGCCGCGGTCCACGGCAAGTGTCCCTGCGCCATATCCTCGGCAGCCGCCGCCAGCTCGGATTCTCCGCCCATGCCGCCCATCATCTGCCCCTTGAATCGATCCAGAATCTCCTCCGTAATCACTTCATAGCCCAGCTCCCGCGCCTTTTTCTCGGCTACACGGCGGACCATGCCACGCAGGAATATGGGCGCACGTTCCATACGCTTGAGTGCGCCGGCAGTCCAGCGAAGTTCTGTTGCGGCGGATTCCGGTGAATCTGAAGTCGGCATGACGATCCTTTTCAAAGGGCTATTGATTCAACAGCTCTTTCAATTCCTTGCCGGCCTTGAAGAACGGCACTCGCTTGGCCGGCACAGCCACCGTCGCCCCTGTCTTCGGATTACGGCCTTCCTTCATGCGGCGCGCCCGCAGACGGAAACTGCCGAATCCCCGAATCTCCGTCTTGTCGCCGTTTTTCAATGAATCTCGCACACAGTCAAAAATCGTGTTGACGACCACCTCGGCTTGCCGTTTTGTCAACGTCGTGACTTGCTCGGAAACCCGCTCAATGATCTGCGCCTTCGTCATGCCTTGCTCCCTTCGCTCAGTTGATCCAAGTTCATTTCCTTGGAACCTGCCGGCACACACTACCGCCGCTAAAAGGCCATCAGATACTTCATGCTCACACCCGGATGAAAGTCCAGCTTGGGAAACAGCTCTGTGAACTGCGACTCCAGCAAGTCGCGAACCGAAAAACGCCGGCGCGGCTCGACGACTTTCGGTTCGCCTTCGATACCGACGGTATCCGCAGCCAATTGAATGGCGTCGTCCAAGTTGCCAAGCTCATCGACAAGCTTCGCCTCCTTCGCCTGGCGTCCCGTGAAAATTCGTCCATCCGCCAACGTCTGAGCCTCGGCCAGCTCCATCGCCCGTCCCTCCGCCACCGCCTCGATGAACTGCTTGTGCACATCGTCCATGACGGCTTGCATCAAGCCCCGCTCTTCCTCGCTCATCTTGCGGAGCGGAGACCCGACATCCTTGAATTTCCCGCTCTTGATGACCACGCCCTCGATCCCGATCTTTTGAAGCAACCCCTCGACATTGGCCGTCTCCATGATGACGCCGATACTACCGGTCAGCGTCCCGGGATTGGCGACGATCCGATCCGTTGCCGCGGCAATATAATAGCCTCCGGAAGCCGCGACGTTCCCCATTGAGGCAATCACTGTTTTACTGGTCTTGCTCCGAACCTGTCTGACTGCATCGTAAATTTCTTGCGATGGCACGACCCCGCCGCCGGGACTGTCGATGCGCAGCACGATCGCCTTGACGGAAGGATTCTCGCTGAACCGCTTCAACTCTTGAACCGTCACCTGCGAATCCATGATCACCCCTTCAATACGGATCACGGCGATCCGGTCCCCGGACGACAAATCGAGGTCCGGAAACAAGACATTCAGTAGAACCATCACCCCAAGTCCAGCCGCCAGCACCCAGAACAGAGTGCGTACCGGCCGGCGCTTGGGAGAGCGCTCTTCCCTGATCAATTCATCCGCCATGATACGTCACCCGCTTCAGGATCAGCGTCAATGGGTTCGGGCTTAGTCGTCCGACTGCGATCGCTTCCGGTTCTGCTTGGCCGCACGACCAAAGCTTTGGTCCGGAACCCCCTGCGAGGAATGATATTCGTCTACCTGTTTGCGATCAGAATCCAGCTGATGGTCGCGAAGGCTGAGCGCGATCTTGCGTTCTTCCCGATCAACCTTAATAATCTTGGCGGTCACGGCGTCTTGAAGCTTGAACTTCTCTTCAAGTTTGGCTTGCGGCTCAACGCCGGTCTCACTAATGTGGATCAACCCTTCGACTCCGCCCTCCAGCTCAATGAAAATTCCAAAATCAGCGATCTTGCTGATTTTGCCGGCGACCGAGTCACCAACATGGTATTGCGCAGGGATCGCATCTTCCCACGGATCACGGATCAGCTGTTTATACCCCAGCGACAACCGTTCTTTCTCCTTGTCGATGCGCAACACAATGGCTTCAACCTTCTGAGCTTTTTTGAAGAGTTCAGAAGGATGCTTGATATGTTTCGTCCATGACATGTCTGAAATATGGATCAGCCCGTCGATGCCTTCTTCGAGTCCGATGAAAGCCCCGAAATCGGTCAGGCTCTTCACCTTCCCTTCGATGCGTGTCCCGATGGGATATTTGCTTTCAATCATGTCCCAAGGATTAGGGGCAGTCTGCTTCATCCCGAGCGAGATTTTCCGGCTCGCCGGATCGACGTTCAACACTGCCGCTTCCACCTGATCGCCCACCGCCACCACTCTCGACGGATGCCGCACCTCATGGGTCCAGGACATTTCGGAAACGTGGACCAGACCTTCAACGCCCGGCTCAAGTTCCACAAACGCTCCATAATCCGTGAGACTGACAACGCGTCCGCGCACCCTCGTGCCGATCGGATACTTGCCCGCAACGTTGGTCCAGGGGTCCGCACTTTTCTGCTTGAGTCCCAACGAGATGCGGCCTGTTTCCCGATCGTACTTCAATACCGTCACTTCAACCTTATCGCCGACGGTAAACAATTCGGAGGGATGCCCCACACGCCCCCAGGACATATCCGTGATATGCAGCAACCCGTCGATGCCGCCAAGGTCAATGAAAGACCCATAGTCTGTAATGTTCTTGACCATGCCCTGAATGAGCTGCCCCTCCTTGAGGTTGGCCAGCGTGGTCTGCCGTTTCTTGTCTCTGGTTTCCTCCAGGAGAACCCGGCGGGACACAACGACATTGCCGCGGCGGTGATTGATCTTGATGATCTTCAGAGGGAAGGTCTTGCCGACAAGCCCGTCGAGATCGCGCACAGGATGGAGATCGATTTGCGAGCCCGGCAGAAACGCTTTGACCCCGATATCCACCATCATCCCGCCCTTGATGCGCGAGATGATCTTACCCTCGATGCTCTTTTCGTCCTTGTAGAGTTTTTCCAGCTCTTCCCAGATCTTCATCTTGTCCGCTTTTTCTTTGGACAAAACAAGATTGCCGTCCGAATCTTCANNCATTCTTCGATGTAGACTTGGAGTCGATCGCCGACCTTGAGATTTTGAAGTTCTTCTGCCGAGAACTGATCGCCCAGAATCACCCCTTCCGATTTGTAACCGATATCGACGACCACCTTGTCCTTGGTGAGCGCCACCACACGGCCCTCGGTAATCGTTCCCTCTTCGAGGTTCCGGAATGTTTCTTCGTACAACGCGGCTAACGTCTCGCGGTCTAACTGCACTTCACTGTCTTTGGACACTGTACTCATTGTAAACGTCCTACCCTTCCGACTCGCGTCGGGTGCTGATGGTGAATGNNGGGCTCACTCAGCGTTGCGAGCACCGGCGATCGGTCCCTGCGGTGTTGCCTGCGGCTGGTCCTCTTTCCCTGCGGGAGGAGGCACGTCACCCAGCACTGCAATCTGTTCAATCACCGTCCGGCTGACCAGCTGATAAAACTGTTTGGTCTCAGCTTTCTCTTTCCGCTCTCCTGCTTCAAATGTAATCGGAGCTCCGAATCGCACGGTAATGTGGCGCCATCGAGGCCACCGGGCTCCGGTCGGTAGCACATCGAATGTCCCTTTCAGATAGGCCGGAACCACCGGGCATCCTGTCTGTGAAACAATCACCCCGATGCCGGCCTTGGGCGGCTTGAGATGCCCATCTCGGCTTCGCCCGCCTTCCGGGAAAATGACCACCACTTTGCCGTCTCGAATCAAACTGATGGCCTTTCCGAACGCCTCTCGATCCAACCGGCCCATCCGTACGGGAATCCACCCCAGCGACTGCAGAATTCCATTCAGCACCGGAATGGGAAACAGATCGTTGCGCCCAAGATACCAGGCCCTCCGCTTCATCCCGCAACCGAGCATCGGAATGTCCAGGTAGCTGGCATGATTCGCAGCAACCAGCACCCCTCCCGTGGCGGGAATCTGCCCTATGACCCGATAACGAAACCATAGTATGCCGATCGCCCTTGCCAGAATCCAGAGAATACCGTACGCGATGTTTGTCACAACGCAGCCGAGACCGCTGCCATCATCTGTTCCACCACCTGATCGACATTGAGCGCAGACGTGTCGATGGGCCTTGCATCAGCGGCGGGAATCAGCGGCGCAATTGAACGGTTCCGATCCCGCATATCTCGACCCGAGAGATCCTGATAGGTCTCTTCAATCGCTCTCCCATGGCCTGCAGCAACCAGCTCACGATGGCGGCGCTCCGCTCGTACAGTCGCATCCGCCTCCAAGAAAAATTTCAGCGGAGCGGAGGGGAACACCTTCGTGCCGACATCGCGTCCTTCTGCGACGACCGAGCCCCGCTGCCCGATTTGGCGTTGGATCGGCAGCAACCACTCTCGCACCGCCGGAATAGCAGATACGATGGACGCCGCCCCCGTCACCTCCGGCGTGCGAAGCTCGCCGGTGACCTCACGCCCATCAACGAGGACCTGCATTGCGCCGTTGTGACACTGCATATGCACCGAGGTGCTGTCGAGCAGTGCCGTCACCTGTTCATGGTCCGTCGGCTGCACCTTCGATTGAAGCACCTTCCACGCAATGGCACGATACAGCGCGCCGGTATCGAGATAGAGATACCCGAGCCGGGCTGCCAGCAACTTGGCCACCGTGCTTTTGCCCACTCCAGCCGGCCCGTCAATCGCGATGATCACGCAACGCCCCTATCCACATCATGATGCCTTCAAGACAGAAGGCGTTACCGCCCTCTCGCCTCATGCGTCAACAATTCGGAAAGCGCGGCCTCAAACTTCGGGAAAGAGGTTTCCACGCAGCCACAGTCGGCAATCGTCATGCTGGTGGCGGCAGTCAACCCTCCAATGGCCAACGACATCGCGACCCGATGATCTCCATGGCTTTTCGCCTTACCGGCGGCGCTCAGGCGGCCGTTCTCTCCGGCTCTACCAAGCCCACGAATGACCATACCGTCCGGCTTTTCAGTAATCTGCGCCCCCATATCCCTCAGTTCGGCGCTCATCGTCGCAATGCGGTCGCTTTCCTTGACCCGCAACTCTTCCGCCCCGGAAATAACGGTGTCACCCTCCGCGACCGCTGCGGCCACACAGAGGATAGGGAACTCATCGATTGTTTGCGGAATAAGTTCGGGGCCGATTTCGATGCCTTTGAGTGAAGCGGACTTGACCCGCAGATCAGCCACCGGTTCTCCCGCTTCCTCCCGTTGACCGAGGATCTGGATATCGGCGCCCATCCGGTTCATGACATCGATCAACCCGGTCCTGGTCGGATTGATACCGACGTTCCGGATCATGATATCCGACCCGGCCACGATCGTAGCGCCGACGATAAAAAATGCGGCGGCTGAAAAGTCTCCGGGAACGACGACACGGCGCCCGGCCCATCCAACAGCAGGCCGCCCCTGCATGATCAACTCACCGCTGTCGCGCGCGAGGGAGATCCCAAAAAACTGAAACATGCGTTCGGTATGGTCGCGCGAGAGCCGCGGCTCCCGCACCCTGGTCGTCCCTTCCGCAAACAACGCAGCAAGCAAGAGTGACGATTTGATCTGCGCACTGGCAACCGGAGAACGATACTCGATACCATGAAGCCGCTTACCCGTAAGAGCCAACGGAGCCAGTTCTCCACCCTTGCGTCCTGCGATGACCGCCCCCATCTCACGCAAGGGTTTCACCACCCGCCCCATAGGACGTCGGCGAATCGACTCGTCGCCGGTCAGCACAGTGAAGAAATCCTGGCCGGCCAGCAGCCCCGACAGCAGCCTGATGCCCGTGCCTGAGTTGCCGCAGTCGATCGGTCCATTCGGCTCACTCAGCCCCCACAACCCTTTGCCGTGCACGGTCAAGAGATCGGGGGTCTCATCGATCCGGATACCGAGCGACTGAAGAGCCCGCATCGTATTCAGACAATCTTCACCCCGACAATAGGCCGACACCGTACTCATTCCTTCCGCCAGGGCTGTGAGGATGATGGCACGATGGGTAACGGATTTGTCTCCTGGAACCAGGATCGTTCCCTGGAGTGGCCGGCCTGGATTGATGGTGAACGTCGTCATGGTCACGTCACGCTTTGACCGGAGCAGGCACGCTCAATTTCTCACGCTCGCCTTTTGCCCGTTCGAGCGCCTTTTCTATTCCGGCCGCATCGCCGGCCTTGATCAGCCGCTTGAGATCTTCCAACGCCCTTTGATACTCGTCGATATAGGACACCAGATTATCTCGATTCCACAAGAAAATATCGCGCCACATCTCCGGTGAACTGGCGGCGATTCTGGTCGTATCCCGCAACCCGCCGCCGGAGTGGCCGGCAAGATCCAAGGCGGACAGCCTGTGATCGCGAAGATCCGCCAACGCGTTCATCAGCGCAAAGGCGGCGATATGAGGCAGGTGGCTGACGGCGCCGAGAATCTGATCGTGCAAATGGGGGTCCATGGTCAACACGATCGACCCGGTTTCTTCCCATAATTGTTTGATTCGTTCCAGCGCCTGCGGATCGGTCCGCTTCGTCGGCGTCACAATACACCGCGCGCCTTTGAATAGCTGATCGGATCCGGCAGCCACTCCGGTCTTTTCCTTTCCCGCGATAGGATGCGCCCCGACAAAATGCACACCCGCCGGCATGGCCGCTTCCGACTGCTCAACCAGCGTTCCTTTTACACTTCCGACATCGCTCACAATCGCTCCGGGCGCCAGACAGTGCGCCCATTCTTTGAGATGGCGGTCGTAGGTGTCGACAGGAGTCGCCAGAACCACAAAATCCGCCCCCTGCACACCTTCTTTCGGATCGGCCACATACCGATCGATCGCTCCCAATTCAACGGCGGTCTTGAGATTTTCCACACGCCGGCCAATGCCCACGATGTGGTCCGCCAAGGCTTTGCGCCGGAGAATCATCCCCAGCGATCCGCCGATCAGCCCCACACCGATAATTGCGACCTGCTTGAAATGAACCGTCATAGGTATCCGGCTAAATTTCCCGCCCCACGGCCTTCGCGATAAGCCCGAGATCACGCATCAGCGCCTTGAACTTCGAGGGCTTGATCGATTCTTCTCCGTCGCAGAGCGCGCACTCGGGGTTTGAATGGACCTCGATGAGCAGGCCGTCAGCGCCGGCCGCAACCGCCGCTTTGGACATGGGCGCGACGAGATCCCACTTCCCCGTAGCATGGCTGGGGTCCACGATGACGGGGAGGTGCGACAGTTCTTTTAACGTCGGGATGGCCGCAAGATCGAGCGTGTTGCGATACTGGGTTTCAAAGGTGCGGATGCCCCGCTCACAGAGCATGACATTACGATTCCCCCGCGACATGATGTACTCCGCAGACAGAAGAAACTCCTTGATGGTCGCCGACAGTCCTCGCTTCAACAGCACCGGCTTGTCGTATGCCCCGACTTCCTTCAGCAGCTCGAAGTTCTGCATATTCCTCGCGCCGATTTGAATGATGTCCGCCTTTTCAAGAAAGAGTTCGATATCTCGCGTGTCCAGGATTTCGCTGACCACCGGCAGCCCGGTTTGCTTTTTCGCTTCGACCAGGTAATCCAGCCCTTCTCGTCCCAAGCCCTGAAAGGAATAGGGCGATGTCCTGGGCTTGTACGCGCCCCCGCGAAGAATTGCGGCGCCGGAAGCTTTCACCTCATGCGCGATCCCGACAGTGAGCTCAAGCCGTTCGACCGCGCAGGGCCCCGCCATGATGGCCAACTTCTGGCCGCCGATCTTCACCCCACCGACATCAATGATAGTCCCTTCCTTCTTGAACTCGCGGCTCACCAGTTTCCATGGAGCCAGGATCGGCAACACGCTCTCCACACCGGGAAGCGCCGTCAGCGGCTGATTATGAAGAATCCGGTCATCTCCAATGACACCGATAATGGTGCGCTCCTGGCCGGTCGAAATCTGCGACTTCAGGCCGAGATCACGCAGCCGGTCGATAATATGATCGACCTCGCTCTCGGACGCCTCTGGTTTCAATACGATAATCATGGTTCCCTCGCTGTGCTGTTCCTACAACAGGACTTTACCGAGCGCATGGAGGAAGGCGGCATTTTCTTCAGCTTGCCCGATGGTGACTCGGAGCATAGTCCCCTGAATATGCCGCACGATGATCCCTTCACGGAGCAACGATTCGAACACCTGCCGCCCGTCCCGCTTAACATCGAAGTAGATAAAATTTGCTTCGCTTGGAATCGGGTGAAAACCAAGCCCTTTCAGTCCCTGTCCGACTTGCTCCATCCCCGCAGCATTGACGGCCCGGCTCTTGGCCACATGCTCATCGTCCCCCAGCGCGGCCAGCGCCGCCCGCTGAGCCAGGCTATTTGCGTTGAAGGGAGGCCGCACCCGATTGAGCACATCGTTGATCTCAGGAGTAGTGATGCCATACCCGATCCGCAATCCCGCCAGCCCATAGATTTTGGAAAACGTCCTGAGCACAATTGCCTGTCGCCTCTCTTTCACATACGCGATCGTGTCGGGAAATTGAGGATGACGGACATATTCGAAGTAGGCTTCGTCGAACACGACGATTACATCCTTGGGCACCTCAGCCATAAGCCGGCTGATCGCCTCGGCCGGCACCATGGTCCCCGTCGGGTTGTTGGGATTGCAGATGATGAGCAGCCTGGTCCGTGGGGTGATGGCTCGAACCATAGCGTCCAGATCGTGCGTCCAATTGACGAGAGGAACCATGACCGCCTTCCCGTGCGCAGCGGTTACCTCCATCTTGTAGATAACGAACGTATGATCAGCCATGACGGCTTCGTCGCCGGGAGCCAGGAATGCCCTGGCCAGTAGTCCGAGAATCTCATCAGACCCATTGCCTAACACAATCTGATCGATCGAGACCTTCCACCGCTCAGCAATGGCCTGCCTGATCCGATAGCCGCCCCCGTCCGGATAACGATGGAGGGTATTGAATTCTCCGGCAAGCGCCGCCACGGCCTTGGGCGAAGGCCCCAGCGGATTTTCATTGGAGGCCAGCTTGATCACCCGGGTGAGTCCAAGTTCCCGCTGCAACTCGTCGATCGGTTTCCCGGGGACATAGGGACTGAGCGAGAGGATATCTGGATGGATGTGGAGCGCCATGGGTCTAACTAACTGTAGATGGGATAAGAACCCAAAATTTTCATAAAGAGACAGCGGCCCTTCACTTCTTCAACCGCCCTGCTGACCCGTTCCTCCGTGATGTGCCCCTCGACATCGACGAAAAAGATGTATTCCCAGGCCTTCCGCTGTGAGGGCCTGGATTCGATCTTGGTCATGCTGATGCCATGCGACGCGAAGGGGCGCAGCAAATCGTAGAGAGCGCCGACCTTATCCTTGATAGACAACATCAGCGACGTCTTGTCTCTCCCTGTCCGCTCCGACGGTTTCTGAGACAGCACCAGAAATCTGGTCACATTGTTCAAGTTATCTTCAATGCGAGGCTTGATAACTTTCAGCCCGTACAATTGGCCCGCCAGCTCAGAAGCAATCGCAGCCGACGACGGCTCATCAATGCAGAGTTCGGCCGCCCGCGCCGTGCTGGCCACTTCCATTGCCGGCACATGCGGAAGGTGGGTTTCCAGCCAATTCCGGCATTGCGCGATCGCATGAGGGTGAGAATATACTTTCTTCACCTCTTCGATCAGACCGGACTTCGACAGCAGGTGATGCGAGACTTCTTGAAGGACCTCGCCGTAGATCAGCAAATTGGAATCAATGAACATGTCGAGCGTATGGTTCACCACGCCTTCGGTCGTGTTTTCGATCGGCACCACGCCGAAATTAGCCCGCCCCCGTTCAACCTCGCTGAACACTTCCTTGATGCTATGGACCGGCACATACTGAGCCGATGAGCCGAACTTCTGCATGCAGGCCATGTGGGTAAAGGTCGCGCGTGGTCCTAAGTAGGCCACTTTCTGAGGCGCTTCCAGGGACAGGGAGGCGGACATGATCTCTCGATAGACCGATCGAATGGCTTCGCTGGGAAAAGGACCGGTGTTGAGCCTGGTCAGCCGTTCGATAATGGCCGTTTCCCGTCCTTGGGTATGAAGATTGGCCGCCGCATCCTTTTCCTTCTTGATTTTTCCGATCTCGATCACGCTCTTGGACCGCTCGTTCAGCAGACGGATGATTTCATCGTCGATCCGATCGATTTCTTGACGATATTCGAGCATGTCTTTGGGCATAGAGCGTACGCCTCGGACTTGAAGCCTAAAGAACCCGATAGGCAAAAGCCCCAACTGGGCAAGTGGTCAAGTTTACAGGAACTCTCAAATATTTTGCAAGGATCGCCCGGTGGTCTCGGGGGACACGAAACGGAAGAGTCGAAACACCGGCAGATTCATCCGACGCTACAATCGTGGCCAGACTACATCAGCATGGTGGGCGGTTTCTTGAAATGGTCAAACGTCAACCTCGTCACCTGCCGACCCCGACCAGTCCGATCCAAGAAACCGGCCTGGATCAGATACGGCTCATAGACGTCTTCAAGCGTACCTTTGTCTTCCTGCACCGCCGCAGCCAACGCTTCCACGCCGACAGGACCGCCATTGAACTTATCGATGATTGTGAGAAGGATCTTGCGATCCATCTCGTCAAAACCGGCCTCATCGATTCCTATCCAGGCCAGACCTTCCTGGGCGACCTGCTTGGTGATATGCCCATCGGCCTTGATTTGTGCATAGTCCCTGAGCCTCTTAATCAACCGATTGACGATCCGTGGCGTTCCGCGCGCCCGGCGTGAAATCTCCGCCGCCCCTTCTTGGTCGATCCCGACTCCCAAGACCTCCGCGGACCGGGTCACGATAGCCTCCAGCTGGGGTGGCGAATAGAATTCAAGCCGATACACCAGGCCGAACCGGTCCCGGAGGGGTGACGTCAGAGCACCAGCCCTTGTCGTTGCCCCCACAAGCGTAAATCGTGGCAGGTCAAGCTTGACCGTTCTGATCGTTGGCCCTTGGCCGATGACCAAATCCAGCTGGAAGTCCTCCATCGCCGGATAGAGGGCCTCTTCCACGGAAGCCGGCAGACGATGGATCTCATCAATGAAGAGCACGTCATGTTCCTGAAGATTGGTAAGGATCGCGGCCAGATCACCGGCATGAGCCAGAACCAGCCCAGAAGTGGAACGAAAGGACGCCCCCATCTCCCTGGCAATAATATGAGCAATGGTGGTCTTCCCGAGTCCCGGCGGACCATAGAAGATCGCGTGATCGAGAGGTTCCCTCCGCCGCTTGGCCGCTTCGATGCACACTCGAAGCGACTCCTTCATTTTCTCCTGCCCGATATAGTCATCGAGCGTTTGAGGGCGCAGGACATTCTCCAAGCCTCGCTCGTCATCCATCGCTCGATTCGTCATGAGTCGTTCCGTCATCGTGCCGCACGCAGGATTATTTGTTATCGGGTATGTGCTGATACTTGGGAGGAGGCGGCAAGGCTCCCTGCCCTGGTGTCGCTGTATTACCGCAATCGGGCGGACAGGTTTTGTACCCTTGAGCCGGGTCGGGCAGGTTCTGCTCCATTTTCCCCAACTGACATTGCGATAATCGCCCGCCATCCTTGTTCCCGCAACGCGCAGGGAGCGAAGACCCGCCGATCTCATTGTAACCTTCGGGACAAGAACCGCACACACCCAGCATGTTCGCCCCCAGCGGCACACATTGCACCAGAGTCGGATCGCCCTCTTTGCAAATTTCCGGCGATTGCGTCACCCCGGTGGTGGCATATCCCTCGGGACAAGACCCGCAGGTCATTCTGATGCTCTTGGGTTCCGCCGGTCCTTCGGCAAACCCCGGAACCGGGAAGGCTCCAACAATCAGAGACAGTCCCATGCAGGTCATGGCCGCAAACCTACTGATCACGCCCGCTTTGTCTATGCTCATGTTTACCCCCTTGCAAGCTCTTTGAGCCCTTCGCGAATCAGATTCTTCAGGACCACGGGACCTGTGTCTCCCTTCGTGACTCGCCGCAATGCTTCTTTGGCATCTTGCGGTCGATACCCCAAATTCACCAATGCGGACAGCGCATCTTCAAAAGGACCGTCGAGTCCGGCCCCTTCAGATGCAGACACCTGAACTGTAGCCGATTGAATTTTGCCTACCTTGTCCTTGAGTTCAAGCGCGATACGGCTTGCGGACTTTTTCCCGATACCCGGCACCGTCGACAGCTTGTCGATGTCTTCGGATTGAACCGCACGAACCAGTTCCGTGACCGGCAAGCTGGACAGAGCACTGAGCGCCAGCTTGGGACCAATGCCGGACACGGTCGTCAGCAGCAGAAAGAGCTCTTTTTCACTGTGTGACAGAAACCCGAACAGCTGGATGGCATCTTCCCGAAGATGCGTATGGATGTTCAGCGCGGTGACTTCGTCAAGATTCGGAAGGGCGTAATAGGTGCTCAGAGGGATATGAACTTCGTACCCGACCCCCTGCACATCAAGCGTGAGGTGGGTCGGCGCTTTGAATGCCAACCGCCCCGTGAGAAAGGCGATCATCTCGTCTCGTCACTCTGGTGGGAATGCGGCACCCGATCGGCGTCCCTGTCACCCTGCTGCGACAGCAACCTTCTCCATCACTTCGTCCGGGATATCAAAATTGGCATGGACTTTCTGAACGTCGTCATGCTCATCCATGATTTCCATCAATTTGAGCATCTGTTCAGCGGGCTTTTCTTCCAGCCGCACGGTATTCTGCGGAATATACGTGATTTCAGCAAGCACTGTTTCGATCTTCGCGTCTGCAAGCGCTTTTTTTACAGCTTCAAAATCGTGGGGGCTGGTGATGACATCAAAGCTTTTGGTACCGACTTTGACATCTTCTGCGCCGGCATCAAGCGCCAGGGAGAGGAGCGTGTCCTCGTCGACCTTGCCCTTCTCAATCGCGATCAGCCCTTTCTTGTGAAACTGCCAGGCTACGGCGCCGGCTTCCGCCATATTCGCGTGATTCTTGGTGAGCAGGCTGCGTATTTCGGCGACTGTCCGATTCCGGTTGTCGCTCGTGATTTCGAGCAGCAGCGCCGTCCCTCCAGGCCCATACCCTTCCAGAGAAAATTCTTCGTACGTCACGCCCGGGAGTTCCCCGGTCCCCCGCTGAATAGCTTTCTTCAGGGTATCGCCCGGCATATTCGCTTCTTTGGCCTTGGCAATGGCCAGCCTAAGACGCGGATTTCCATCCGGATCGCCGCCTGAACGGGCCGCGATCGTGACCTCGCGAATGATTCTCGTGAAGACCTTTCCGCGCTTGGCGTCCTGGGCCCCCTTGTGCCGCTTGATGGTCGCCCAATGGCTATGCCCGCCCATGTGTCCCTCCTCAGTGCCGGCCTGTCTGTTCAGCCGGCTAAGGATAACGACGAATCAGATCCACCTATGGGTGTAGACCTAGCACAGGCCTCAGAAAGGTGTCAATTACGCGAGATCCTGACAGTGCCTGCCTAGTCAAAACACACAAGAAGCTGTTGCGCAGATACATCCAATGGAGCGGCGAACGACTCAATGGCCAGAACAAGGAGAAAGAACGCGTACCATCACCGTTTCATACAAGAATCATCCATAGATAACCCCGACAATAGAAAGGCCCATCCGGATCGCCGGATGGGCCTTTGAATAATCCGCTATGAATGCGTTCCTTACATGAACTTCAGAAACTTGTCTTTGGCTTCATCCATCACCTGAGCGGTGATCGTCGACACCCCTCGTTCCTTGGCCAGACGCTCAACCTCTTTCCGGGCCATGGGGCGGATGAAATCCGGAATATTTTCCAGACGCTGTTCGGCTTCGCGCGACCAGGCCATGCCGTTCGCCGTGTCATTTTTCGAGTCATCCATCACTTGCAGGGTAATGGTCTTGAAGCCCTGTTTGCGGGCATAGGTTTCTACGCTGCCCTGCACCATCGACTTCACAAACGCAGGCAGGCGGTCGAGTTTTTCCTGAGCATCCGGCGTCCAGGTGAAATCGGACGGGGAAGACCCGCCGTCGGCCGGTTTGCCTGAGCTCGTGAGGCCCATCTCGGCCACCATAGCGGAGAACGGACAGCCGCTCGCTTTTTCAGGCGCCTTGGCAGGGGATGTAGAGGAAGCAGCCACAGCCGGCGTCGATGCCACCGGTTGAGCCGCAGCAGACGCAGCCTGACCGTTTCCGGCAAGTGCGCGCAGTCCCTCCATCGAGGCGTCAGGCGCGGACTTCGGGCTCAGCTTCAACCCTAAGGCATTCATCATACTGGTCTCGCCCGTATTGGTGACCATCGAAAACTTCGCATTGCAGGACGGACAGCCGAAGAAGACACCGAGGGAGCCCTCAGCGGGTTTTTCAACCTTCTCGAGGCTCATATAGGTTTCGCAGTTGAGACAGACAAATTTCATGTTCACTCCTCTCGCAACAGCCTGAAGATAGCTGTCGGATCCTCATTACAGAACCATTAAGAGGCTACGGTATCACGCGCATTTCAAATGAGTCAAACCGCCGGTGAGCGCCACCCTCCGACTCACGCAGAACACTACCGACGCTCCAAATCGAACGAGAATACTGGCTAAATGGAATACTGGAATGTCGGCTTGGACCCGATGGCCTCGGCCAGTACGCCGCGACGTTTCAGTTCATCCATGACCCGCTTGACCGCCAGATCGACATCCATCGGGCCGCTCAACACCACATCAGTGTTGGGAGGAAGCTCCTCGTCTGTCTTGCACATATGGACGGCGATGACCGGCGCGGGATGGACCAGCGTCCGAATCGGCTGCACGGCATCCCGATAGGCCAGTCCGAACGGATTCGTCGTGGAGACGACGATCAGCCCCGTATCGATCAGCACCCGCGCGACTTCGCCATACCGGCGGGCCATCTCCGCGGTCTGGCCCCGTTCTTCCTCGCTCAAGTCGGCATCGAGGCCTCGGCGCAGGTTTTCGCCGTCCAACAGGTAGGCATGGCGCCCATCCGCAACGAGACGTCCTTCCAGCTTTCTCGCCAGGAATGATTTACCGGTATGCCGCCCTCCGGTAAACAACACCACTGCCGCCCGATGGCCATACTGTTTGGCGCGATCTTCGATACCGACCTCGCCTTTCACCCAGGCAAAGTCCCGGCGCCTCGCTTCTTCCCGCAAAAATTCCTGCTCGTCACGCACCAGTTCCGTAATGATGCCGCCCCCGGCGATATCGTACTCATCGACGAGGACAAACCGGCCGGTGGCTTCAAACGACGAGGAGAGGTCGAACGCCAGCGGCATCTTCGTGCGCACGGTCAACTCCGCCACTTGATTCTTGCCGACCGTATTGCTGCCCTGCTGTTGGGCCAAATCCATCGTGTCGATGATGCGATGGATAGCCGCGACTTCGCAGTCCACCTCTTTGGTCGCCACACGAAGCAGGTATTTGCGCCCCTTTTCGAGCGCCCGCTTCCCCAACCAAAACACATTCGCGCGAAACGCCGTGGATACCGACGGTAGCTGCTCCTGGTGCGACGCGATTTCGCCGCGCTCCACAAAAATCTGCTCGTCCAACGTGACGCCGATCGACTGCCCCGCCTCGCCCATCATGGGCTGCGGCTCGATATTGAAGGCTTCGACGGACTTGACGTTGGCCCGCTTGTTCGACGGCGAAAAGACGAGATGGTCCCCGACCTTCACGCGGCCCGCCGTGATGCGACCGGTGATGATGCGGCGCGCGTCGAACTTGTACACGTCCTGCACCGGCAGCCTGAGCGGCTGCTCCGACCGGGCCGCTTCTTTCTTAAACAGGCTCAACGTATCCAGCACCGTCGGGCCGCTGTACCAGGACATGGCCTCGCTGCGATTGGCGATATTGTCCCCGAGCTTGGCGCTGACAGGAATAAAGTGCGTCGGGGCGGCCTTGAACTGCCCCAGGAATTCCCGATACTCCTTCTCGATCCCGTCGAACACATCCTGCCGATAGCCGATTAAGTCCATCTTATTGACGACAACGGCGAACTGCCGGACACCCAGCAAGGACAGCAGGTAGCCGTGTTTCTTCGACTGTTCTTTCACACCTTCCAACGCATCGATCAGCAAAATCGCCGCCTCGGCGCGCGCGGCGCCGGAGATCATATTCTTGAGAAATTCTTTGTGGCCCGGCGCATCGATGATGATGTATTGGCGTCCTTTCCAGATGAAGAACGTGCGAGCCGTATCGATCGTGATCCCCTGCTCCTGCTCTTCCAGAAACGCATCGAACAGAAACGCATACTCAAATTCTTTTCCCTGCTGCCGGCAAATCGCCTGCACCTTTTCGAGCTTGCCGTCCGGCAACGAGCCGGTATCGGCATAAAGCCGCCCCAGCAACGTAGACTTGCCGTGATCCACATGGCCCACGATCACGATGTTCAGACTCTCAGAAGGTTTGCTGACCACCATATTCATTGCTTCACTCCTCAGAATGCTCGAACGGGCTGACCAGCAAAACCGCAGGTGTGACTTGCGCGACTCGCCCCTCGCGCTTATCCCGCCGGTCTCGCAGTTTCACATGTACCCGTCTTTCCGCAACATCTCCATGCCGCGGCCTTCATCTTGGGCGCGGCCCGACCGCTCCGCCACCGTCGTGTGGCGAAGTTCTTCGATAATGTCGTCCACAGATTTCGCCGTCGACTTGATCGGCGTCGTACAAGGGGCACAGCCCAGACTGCGATAGCGGGTGCCGTCGCCCTTGTCGAGATAGAGATCGATGAAGGGAATGTTCTCGAGCTTGATGTATTCCCAAATATTGATTTCAGTCCAATCCAGCAGCGGATGGATACGGATGTGCGTGCCCGGAGGGAACGTCGTCTTATACTGATCCCAGAGTTCCGGCGGCTGATCACGAAAATCCCAGTCCCCATGCTTGTCACGGGGAGAGAAATAGCGTTCTTTCGCCCTCGTCCCTTCTTCGTCCGCCCGCACCCCCAGAATGACGCCCGTGTACCCTTTATGTTCCAACAATTGTTTCAGCCCATTTGTCTTCAGCGCGGTACAGCACACGACGCGGCCCAGGGTGTGATTCATGCCGGCGGCCAGGGCCTCTTTGTTTTGGCCGACGACCAAATCCAGCCCCCATTCACGAGCCAGCCTGTCCCGGTACTCAATCATGGCCGGAATCTTGTAGCTCGTATCGACGTGGAGCAAGGGGAACGGCACGTGACCGAAGAACGCCTTCCGGGCCAGCCATAACAGCACGGTGGAATCTTTGCCCATCGACCAGAGCATGCCGAGATTGTCGAAATGCTTGTAGGCCTCCCTCAAGATATAGACACTTTGGTCTTCGAGTTGCCGGAGATGTTTCATGATTGCACTCTTTGGTTTTCAGTGTTCAGTTCACAGATTCGACTCATCAATCATTGCTTATACCTTGGCCGCAGCTACCGGTTCCTGCACCAGATCGTCCAGCTTACGCGCCGCCGCACCCTCTTCGATCGCCGACCGCGCCATGAGATAGCCGGCGGCAAGCGACTCGCTTTTCCCCGCCGCATAGAGCACCATCGCAGCATTCATGAGCACCCAATCTCTTGGCCCGCCCTGCGTCTTATTCTGAAGAATTCTCCGGAGCAGGTCCGCTTCCTTATCCCGCTGTGCCGGAGGAAACCCCGCCATCTCTCGCGTCGAGCCTGACGGCACGCCAAAATCCTTCGGGGCCACGCCCAGCGGCGCGATACGCTCATTCCGTAATTCGAGCACTCGCGTGACCGCCGAAAGAGACAATTCGGGATCACCCTCGACGCCACGAATCACCAGCCCGCGCGGACAACCGAGCATGCGCAAGGCTTCGACCGTTTTCTCAAAGTGCGGCGGATGCGACAACCCGACCACCTGAGAGGCGGCTCGAGCCGGATTCAGCAGCCTCGCAATCGGATGAAACACATTTCTGACTCCAAGCTCCTGACGCATTTCCAGAAATCGATAGACCGGGGGGTGGTAGAGGCCGATGTCCAAATAGGCAAAGCCCTTCCTATTCAGTTCCTCGGTCGCCATCCTGGGCTCAAAGTCGATGGGAATGCCCAGCGCCTTGAGTACCCCGGCGCTGCCGGGCCGTCCGGGCACACCGTCATATCCATGCATCAGCACCGTGGCGCCGGCCGACGCCGCAACGATCGACGCGGCGATCAACGCATGGAACGTATCCTGTTTGCCGGCATAACTGGGGATATCGACCAAGGCGGCATCCCGCGACACAGCAAGCGGCGGCACATATTGCCGGGCGGCAGCGGCCATGGCGGCCAATTCCGTAACCGACTCCGACTTGAACCGCATGGCGATCAAGAACGCCCCCACCTGCGCCGGGGTCGCGGCCCCTTCGATCAACGCCTTGATGGCCTGCTTGGACTCCTCCCACGTCAAATCCTTGGATACTTTGGGGCCCTTCGCAATTTTGGCAATGATGTCTTGAATGGGCATTGTTACGCCTTGTGCAACCCGCACTCCGTCTTGGTGAAGTTTTTCCAGCGGCCAGCTCGTGGATCGTCGCCGTCTGCAACCGGTGCAGTGCAATGGGTACAACCGATACTGGGATAATTCCGATCGTGCAGCGGATTATAGGGAACTTCATAGACCTTGATGTAGGTCCAGACATCAGTCCACGTCCAGCGCGCCAGGGGATTCACTTTCACAAGACCAAACTTGCCGTCCCACTCAATCAACCCGGCGCCAGCCCTGGAGGGGGCTTGGTCGCGCCGGATGCCGGTGATCCAGGCATCGTACCCTTGCAACACACGGGTCAACGGCTCGACCTTCCGTAATTGGCAGCAGCGGTCGGGCTCTTTCGTCCACAAGGCATCGCCGTATTGGGCCGCCTGACGTTCCGGCGTGAGCAGTGAGGTGACTTGTATCACCTGTGTCGGCTTCAAGTGATAGCGCTCGATGATGCGGTCTCTTGTCGCATACGTCTCCGCAAACAAAAAGTCCGTATCCAGGTAGAACAGGGGTACGGACGGGTCCAGACGATGAATCATATCGACCAAGACGACATCTTCCGCACCGAAGCTGCATGCAAGGACAAGCCTGCCCGCGTAGCGCGGGAGCACAGCCGCCAACACATCCTGGGGCTGCTGTGATTCGAGTGAATCACTCCATCCCTTGAGATCGGCCTTGTGGTCGGCCATCGATCCGGCTCCGTCGTGTGACACCATCATCACCCTGACTTCCTCTTACTCACCGACCTTCTCGACCAGTACTCGATAATGACTCGCTTCCGACTCCAGCGCCTCTTGCAGCAACACTTTGTGGCCATCGTTCTTGAGGCTCATCGGCACGTTCTTGATCGGCTCACCCGCATCCAGCCAGACTTCGAGCTGCTCGCCGGCATCCATCATTTCCAATTTCAGCTTCGTCTTCACGTAATTGAGCGGACAGGCCACGCCACGCAGGTCGTACACCGGCGCGCCGGCCTGAGCAGGAACAGCCGTGGTCACCTCGGCTGGCGCCGGCGGGGCCGGAGCTTGTACTTCCTGCACCGGGGCCAATTTCAGATCCTTGCCCATCTGTTCGGTCGCCGCCCGACAGGCATCGACGAATCCCTTTGCAAAGGCCATCTTTTCGCGCGCCGATTGCTCCGTCGTCTCCTTCGGACCGAGATCCCCGACGGTCTGATTCAGATTCCGGTAGATCGGAGACACCATGCCCTTCTGGGCAATCCGGCTGTCGAATTCAATGAAGGTTTCGGAATCGGTCGACGGCTCAAGCCCCTCCGTCACCAGCAATGCTTTGGCCGCCGCCAGCACCGCGCGGTACGACTTGTTCACGGAGACGGAAAACTGGTGATTGTCCACCAGGAGTTTCGCCTGGTAGAGCTCCTGATCGGCTTCGAGAATGCCGTTTTCGATCATCTCAAGGGCACCGCCGGCGCATTCGCCCGGCCCAAGATCTTCGAGAATAAACTCGTCTTCCCCCTCCCAATCATAATAATAGGTCGGGTCATCCTCATAGGCCGGAACGATCGTGTAGGGGATCAATTCGTCTTTCAATTTGTTTTTCCCCACACGGACGATGAAGCCCGGAAGGCCTTCGTTCGCCAGGCGGTCGCGGCGATAGACATCGATCAAATGAGTGAGCGCCGCCGGCACCGCTTTGGCCGGCAGTTTGACCGTCATCTGGCCGATACGGGGCGTGCCGTTGACGGAACCGCCCAGATGCAATTCATAATGCGGGGCGACATGGTTCCCCAGGCGTTTGCCCACCCCGTGCAGGCCGATCGTAGAAATGTGGTGCTGCGCGCAGGAATTGTGGCAGCCGCTGATTTTCACATCGACGCCCGCCAGGTCCTCCGGCACCCGGCCTGCCGGAAACACCTCGGCCAGCGCACGCGCCAGTCCCTTGGAGGATGTAATGCCCAATCCGCAAGTATCGGTGCCGGGACAGGCAATAATATCCTCGACCAATTCGGCTCCCGGATCGGCCAAGCCGTGCAGGGACAGATCGTCGTAGAGCGCCTCAATGTGATCCTCGGGAATCCACCGGATGACGAGATTCTGATTGATAGTTGTCCGGAGATTACCGTTGGAATAGCGCTCAGCAAGATCCGCCACAACGAGCAGCTGCTCCGACGTAATGTCGCCCATAAACAATTTGATGGCTGCGGTGGCGTATCCAGCTTGCTTCTGCGGCACCACGTTTGTCCGTTTCCACATCTGAAACGGTGTCTCCTGCCCGATGTGACCGGCAGGTCCATTTCCATTCGTGGCAGCAGGGCTCGATCCGTTTTTAGCCGGCATGATCAGCGCCGTCGGTTCATCCTGATGTTGGAGTAGCCGAATCCCCTGATCCTTGGGAACACTGTGACCCATCGAGGCATAGGCCGCTTCCCATCGGCGCTTGAATTCCTCGAACCCCAATTTATCGATAACGAACTTCAGACGGGCCTTATTCCGGTTCTTCCGATTACCCAACGTATCGAACACTTTGATGACCGCTTCAATACTCGGAATCAGCTCATCCATCGGCGTAAATTCGCGCAACAGTTGCGCGACGCGCGGCGCAGACCCGAGCCCGCCGCCGGCCACCATACGGAAACCGATGGCTCCGTCCGCCCGCTTGGCGGCCAGAAGCCCAATGTCGTGGATAGGAGTCAGGGCGCAATCGTGAGCACATCCCGAAAAAGCGATCTTAAACTTCCGCGGCAAACTCTGATTGAGCGGATTGCGCAGAAGATGGTATGCAATCGTCTTCGCATAGGGAGTGACATCGAAGACTTCGCCCCGGCAGACACCGGCTAAGTGGCACGCCGTGACATTGCGCACCGTATTGGCGCAGGCTTCCCTCGTCGTCAGTCCGACTTCGGCCAACCCCCGCATGATCGTCGGCACGTCCTTCAGCTCGACGAAATGGAGCTGGATGTCCTGACGCGTCGTGACATGGCCGACCCCTGTGGCGTACCGGTCAGCTAACTCCGCAACTTGGCGGAGCTGATTGGCGGAAATCCCTCCGAACGGAATTTTGATCCGCACCATCTGCACACCAGGCTGCCGCTGCCCATAAATTCCGTGCTGGAGACGGAACGGCCGGAAAAGATCCGGGGAACCATCGCCGGCGATCAGCCTCATGGCCTCGGCTTCAAAAGTTTCGATTTCTTCTGCAATGGAAGGCGGAATAGGAACCGTCTTGATGTCCACTGTCTTCAGGCGTTGGGGAGTCATTGGCGCATCTCCTCTCACTCTCGTTCCCGCAAAACACTCTTTTAAGCGGATGCCGATCGTTATCCTAATTTCTAAATGTGGTACATCGGGTTACGGTGCTGTTCGATCGCACGCTGGCGACTGGCTAACTCATTGATCGTAATTCGATGGAGCACATCATGTTCGGCTTCGGCCACTTGCTTCCAGACATCCCCGAGCAATAATTCCTGTTTGGGAAGATGCCGGTCGAAGGCCGAGTCCCGATGGACGGCATGATGAAGCACCGGCCCATCTAACACTTCGAGAATATCTGCGACCGAAAGAGCTGATGGCTCTTTGAGCAGGAGATAGCCGCCTTGCGCGCCCCGGAGACTATCAATAAGCCCTGCCTTCTTCAAGGAATGGAGGACCTGTTCGAGAAATTTGATTGGAATCGCCTGCCGTTTTGCTATGGCTCTAGCCTGAACTGGAACATCTTTTCCATTCATCGCCAGGTCAATAACCGCCATGATTCCATATGTTGTGCGTCGAGACACTTTCATTCTTTACTATTCCGGTATGAATTGAACCAATATCTACATCTTTGCCGACCTGGCTGTCAAGTGGCAGCTTACCCATAGATCCGTAGCGTTTCTACAGCACGACACAATTCGCTGTTCCTCACTTCGTTATCCGTATAGCGTGAAACCCGTATCGTCGGCGATGCGACGCCTGCGGCTTTGCCGCGAGGCGAGCGGGCACACCGACAGCGAAACCAGTGTCACAATATTTTTGATCCCACGATAACCGGAAAGGCTTGCAGGGAGCACTCCGGAAGCCTGTCTCCATAAAATTCAATTGACATCGTTGGCACCCTGGGCAATAATCCGCCCCTCTTCTTCGCGTGGTGCCTTCATGGCGGGTTCTTCATCTAGCTTTTCCATTCTGCTGCTGACTGCGGATACCGAGATACAGGCTCAGTTCAGACAGGCTTTTAAGGACGCGTCTGTCTCTATCGTACGAGATGCGGCGGCCTTTCAAAAAGAGACGGCGAAACATCAGTTTGATGCTGTGGTGATAGAGTCCCGCAGCACCCATGAAGGAGCGATGCCGCTTCCCAGTCATGTCGATCCGTCTCGCAGCCTGGTCATCACCGGCTCACGCACGGTGCTGAAAAGAACGGTAAAAGCCCTCCAGCTTTTGAATCAGCACAACGGGTCCATCCCCCAGCAGGGGAAGCTCCGGGACGCCTCCCTGGAGAGCTACCTCGATATGAAGATGGGCGATTTCGTGAAAGGCATGAGGAACGGATCGGCGAAAAACCTGCACCCGATTCTGATTTCAGCCGTCGAACGCCCCTTGATTACGTCCGCGCTTGAAGAGACGCAGGGGAATCAGATTCAAGCAGCCGAGCTGCTGGGACTGAACCGAAACACATTGCGAAAAAAGATCGCGGCATTGCATATTCCTTTGAAACGCACGAGGGCCACAACACGCCGGAGGGCGTAACGCCTCTTTATCCATGAGGTATCGTCAATCCGGACTTATTGTTTCAACACCCACCAAGGAGGGAACTCGATGACAAAGGAAGAACTCATTGCGAAAATGGCCGCCTCGGCCGGGATCACGAAAGTCGCTGCCGGCACCGCCCTTGAGGCGTTCACCGGCGCAGTCACGTCCTCGCTCAAGAAAGGCCGGCGCGTGTCGCTCGTCAACTTCGGCACCTTTACCATCTCTAAGCGCAAGGCGCGGATGGGGAGAAATCCTCGAACCGGTGAAGCACTCCGTATCCCTGCCGCCAAGGTTCCCAAGTTTTCAGCCGGTAAGGAGCTGAAGTCGGCGGTACGATAGACTCAGCCGGCGATCGATTTCACAAAGAGAAGGCGGCCCCTCTCGACATGGGACGGATGCCGTCTTCTCTTTGCTTTTCTTGACACTTCGGGCACCCGTATATTAGCATGCGCGGCTGTACGATAGGCGCGTAGCTCAGGGGGAGAGCGCTACCTTGACACGGTAGAGGTCGACGGTTCAAGACCGTCCGCGCCTACCACTCGGCCGAGGCATCCGCGTACCTCTCGGAGGCGGGGTGCCTTTGTCATTTTTTGTGCGTACATCGGCTCGCATCCACGATGAACATTACGATTAAAGACGGGCTCAGCAAAGATGTCCAGACCGGTCAGACGGTGGGAGACGCCCTGTCCGCGTTAGGAATCTCACTGGGCACGGATATACTGGCGGCACGCGTCAATGGAACCGTCATGGATCTCTCGCGCCCCTTGTCGGAAGACGCGACGATTGAGCCGCTCCGGTTCGACAGCCCGGAAGGCCGTGAAGTCTACCGCCACAGCAGCACTCACCTCATGGCGCAAGCCGTGAAGGAGCTGTTCCCGACGGCTCAATTGACGATCGGGCCGGCACTGGAAGACAGCTTCTATTACGATTTCGCCTATGATCGGCCGTTTACGCCTGAGGACCTTGCCAGCATCGAAGAGCGCGCCCGTGAGATCGCCAAGCGCAGGCTGCCGATCGCCAGACGGGAGTTTTCCAAGCAGGACGCGATTGAGTTCTTCAGGGCGCGCGGCGAAAAGTACAAGGTCGAGCTGATCGAGGGGTTCCCCGACGGAGAGCCGATTTCAGCTTATACGCAAGGGGACTTCGTCGATTTGTGCCGTGGCCCGCACTTGCCTTCCACCGGCCATATCGGCGCCTTTAAACTGCTGACCACAGCGGGGGCCTATTGGCGCGGCGACGAACGCAATCCTATGCTCCAGAGGATCTACGGCACCTCGTTTCCGACGAAAACGGAACTCGACGCGCATCTGGCCAGGCTGGAAGAAATCAAGCGGCGCGACCACCGCAAGGTCGGCAAGGATCTGGACTTGATTTCCGTCCAGGATGAGATCGGCCCCGGGCTGGTGCTCTGGCACCCCAAAGGCGCGGCGATCAGGCTCCAAATAGAAAATTTCTGGCGCGAGCAGCATATCAAAGGCGGATACGAGCTGGTCTATTCTCCCCACGTCGCTCGCCTTGACCTGTGGAAAACCAGCGGACATCTCGATTACTACCGCGAGAACATGTTCGCCTCCATGAAGCTGGAGGGCAGCGAGTATCAGCTCAAGCCGATGAACTGCCCCTACCACATCATGATCTACAAGTCCCATCTCCGCAGCTATCGGGATCTGCCCATCCGCTACGGCGAATTGGGGACTGTCTACCGCTACGAGCGGACCGGCGTCCTGCACGGATTATTGCGCGTCCGCGGCTTTACCCAGGACGATGCCCATTTGTTCTGCCGGCCCGACCAGATTGAGACCGAAGTCAGCCGGGTACTGGACTTCACATTTTTCATTTTGCAGACATTCGGGTTCACGGATTTTGAAGTCTTTCTCTCGACGAGGCCCAAAGAATCGGTGGGTGCCGATGAACATTGGACACTGGCCACCAGCGCGCTGGAGGCGGCGATCAAGAGCCGGAACATCGCCTACCGCATGGACCCCGGCGGCGGCGCCTTCTACGGTCCGAAGATCGACATCAAGATCAAGGATGCACTGGGCCGCTCGTGGCAATGTTCCACCATCCAAGTTGATTTCAACAACCCCGAACGTTTCGAATTGAGTTATATCGGGGAAGACGGCAAGGCCCACCAGCCCATCATGATCCACCGGGCCTTGATGGGCTCGATCGAACGGTTCTTCGGAATTCTGATCGAGCATTACGGTGGAGCGTTCCCCGCATGGCTGGCGCCGGTACAGGCCACGGTGTTGAATATTACCGATAACCAGCGTGACTATGCAGCCGCCGTCACGGCGCAATTGAAAAGCGCCGGCTTCCGGGCCGAAGCCGACATCCGCAATGAAAAGATCGGATTCAAGATACGCGAAGCGGAGAAGGCAAAAGTTCCGTTTATGCTTGTGGCGGGAGATCGCGAGGTCCAAGGCGGCACCGTCTCGGTCAGAGGTCGAAGCGGGGCAAACCTCGGAAGCATGACGGTCGTCCAGGTCTTAGATCTATTGCGCGCCGAAACCGCGCGCGTGCGGCAGGACAGTTAACACTGACACGAGGAGGTGGCTTATCGTTCCCAAACTGCGCGTGAATCGTGAAATCCGTGTCCGGGAAGTGCGGGTCATCGGCCCAGAGGGAGAGCAACTCGGTATTCTCCCCACACCGGATGCCCTTCGCCAGGCACAAGAAGGCGGCTACGATCTGGTCGAAGTAGCCCCCACCTCGGTGCCGCCGGTCTGCCGGATCATGGACTATGGCAAATACAAATACGAGCTCAGCAAGAAGGACCATCAGAACCGGCGCCATCAGAAGTCCACGCAGGTGAAGGAAGTCAAGCTGCGGCCGCGCACAGACAAGCACGACTTGGAGATCAAGATTCGGCAGATGAAGACGTTTCTGGAAGAGGGCAACAAGACCAAAGTCACCCTCACCTATCGAGGCCGCGAAATGGCCAACCAGGAAATGGGCCGGTCAGTGATGAATTCGGTGATCGCAGAGCTCACGCAGTGCGGCACGATCGAATATGCCCCCCGCATGGAGGGACGGAGTTTGATTATGATCGTGGCGCCGAAAAATTGACGAATGTGATGCAGCAATCGGCTAACCAAAGGAATGTATGATATGAAAGTCAAAACGCATAAAGGCGCCAGCAAACGATTCTCCAAAACGGGAAGTGGAAAGATCGTCCGGCGCAAAGCGGGCAAGCGCCATCTGTTATCGCACAAGAGACACGACCATAAGCGCCGTCTGGGCGGCACGGCGATCGTCGATGCCACGTCCACCGCGGTATTGAAGCAGCTGCTCCCACGCTGATCGTTCAGCACAGGGAGTTCTTTTAGAACGAAAAGGAGTATGGAATCATGCCTCGCGCAAAAGGCGGACCGAAAACAAGACATCGGAGAAACAAACGGCTGAAGTTGGCCAAAGGGCAGTACGGCGGGAAAAGCCGGCTGTTCCGTTCGGCCACGGAGAGCGTCGATAAGGGGCTGGTCTACGCCTACGTCGGACGCAAGGACAGAAAAGGCGATTTCCGCCGTCTGTGGACCGCGCGCATCAGCGCCGC
>MSXM01000043.1:109177-114226 GCA_002083565.1 Nitrospira sp. ST-bin4
GCGAATGTGTTGCTGGATCGCAAAGTCCTGTCGGACATGGCGATCAAGGACGCCGTCGGCTTTGAAAAGCTCTGCGGACTCGCCAAGCAGCACATGACCCCGGTTACGGCATAAGCTGTTCCGGCACATCGTCACGATACAGAAAAAGGGAGCGACGACTCGTCGCTCCCTTTTCTTTTCGAATCAGCATCTGTACAGACTTTCACAGCTCTGTTACATCTGTAGTCTAGATAGACCGTCCCCGCAACCCAGCTAATCCTCTTGCCTCGCTTCTTCCCCACAGGACATGGCTGCAAGTGTCGAAGGTAGATGGGCATACCCGTCCGGCCATTGCACGGCAAGCGTCGTTGGCCTTGGCTTCAAAGCTTTCCTAGAATACGCATCCTACGAGGTCCCCATGTCCTTCCCGATTCGTTCTCATCAACGACCGCTATCGACCCAAAGCCGAAGCCCACGACCGACCGCTACCAGAATGGGGCGCTTACGTCGATCTGCAAAAGAACTCGTAATACATGGTCCCACAACCGCAACTCATTGAAACGATAACGAGCATGGCGTATTCTTCACGAACCGCAGTGGCGTGTTAATCGGACAGAAATGGTCGGATCCACCTCTTACGCCGATCCGTCTAAACATTGTTATGCGGCAGCGGGGACGGTAGCTCATGCCTGAGTTCATTCCGCTTCATGCCAACATCCACTTCAAGTGTGCGTTCGATGTCTCGGCCTCCAGGGTACCGAAGATCATGACGTACCTGCGGCAGAAGTTTCGGTCATGGTGCATCAATAAGGTTGGCAGCCACGATCAGACGCTTCATCGTTCCTGGTTCTACATCGGAAACAACCCAAAGGTTGAGCCGGCCCAATATGTCATCGATGAATTTCAGCTTCGCACAATTTCGGCACCTAGCCCAGACCCAGACGAGCCGACATGCTGGGGTTTCGAGATGATTCACCCAGACTTCGATGAGCGGGCACGCCGATGGTCCGTCGAGATTACACTGCGTCACAACGAAGATGGCTCCGTTCGCTTTACCACAGTCGTGCAGAACTGGATGATGCAAAACTATATCGGCGAATACCCAATGCCTCCTTCGGCTTCAGCACCGTCCTACGTCCGGTCTCTGCTTGATGACCCATCGCTGACGTGCAGGAAGGGCGATGTCATCCTGAAAGCTCAGCCCATCAATGTGACCAACAAGACCTGTCAGACCATTTACGACCAGCTTCTTTCAGACCAACGTCTGTGTCCATTCGTTTTCATCGCGCACTCTCCCCAGACCAAGGGCGTTCTCGTCAATCCCGTTCGCATCGCAGCAGCACTGATCGGCAATGGCATCGTCCATGTCCTTCCAACGACGAGCGTCGTGGACGAGATGAACTACTACCTGGGCGAAGTGCTTCACTGCGAGTATGGGTCCGTGCGGGTCTACCAGCCGCACATCGACAAGGCGGACCCTGCCAATGCACGCCGGCATCGTTACCTGTCTGCGAGTTTCATCGCCCAGCATGGCGAAGACAGCATTCTTCGCTTCCTGACTAACGGCCTTGCCCGTAATGGGTCAACCTTCCGGACAACTGACTTCACTTCCTTTACCGACATTTTCACTCAACGCCGAAGGCACGCCATCAAGAAGCTGGCGACCGAAAGCAAGGGCAAATCGGAAGAGGCTGCCGTTGTGTGGGAGGATAACGAGAAGCTGACAGCCCAGGCTTCGGAGTGGGAGTCGATGGCTATTCAGTACGAATCAGAGAACATGGCTCTCAAGAGCGAGAATGCCAGTCTGAAGTACCGTGTTGAAGAGGCCGATCGTGTGCATCATCGGATCAAGGATTTAGAGTCGCAGGCCGAAGGGCTGAAACACCTGCGGTCTCTTCCATCCAGCCTGCAAGAGATACTCACCACGGTGATGAAGCTATTCCCAAATCGAATCGAGATCGCAGAGAACGCACTGGCGACAGCCAAGGATTACGCTGACGAACATGACGGATATTGGTGTGGGCCGGAACAACTGGCTATCGCCTGGGAGATGGTGTTCGGTTTGGCGACCAAGCTGTACGATCTGGTTTTCATGGATGAGTCGAACAACCTTGAGGATGACTTTGGCCAATCCTTCTCTACTTTCGATCTTGCCTTGAGCGAGGGCAAGCAGACCAAAAAGGACGCACGCCTGATGGCCTTGCGAAAGATCGATCACGGTGGAGAGGAGATCGACATCACGATGCACATCAAGTACGGCAACAAGAAGCCCAAGATGCTTCGCCTGCATTTTGCAATCAAACGAGAAACGAAGAAGCTGATCGTCGGTCACTTTGGGGACCACATGGAGAACTATTCGACTCGGAAGCGATAACTGGCTGTTATATTTCGGTGGGGAGCATATCCGCATAACCAGCCGTTGCACCTGACCGCGTCGGCATGTCGGCTTTTCAGAGTTTAACGTCTCACCAGCCGCGCGGCAGGTGAACGGTGTTGTTATGCAACTTTGCTTGATCGGAGGCGTTGCTCTGAGCGAGGGGTCGCAGAGTTCTGCCCATGATACGCTCGGTTAGAATAGGAAGAGTTCGCACCTGAGCGGGAGATGCTGAGTGCACATCGAGTTCGTCGAAATCGCCAACTTTAGAAAGCTGCTGTCGACACGCATCGACCTATCGGACACCACAACACTTTTCGTCGGAGCCAACAACAGCGGCAAGACGTCTGCGATGCTCGCCATGCGGCGTTTTCTGTCGCCGCGACGTTGCCCCTTCGAGATGCACGACTTTACCCTGTGCCACTGGCCGGCGATCAATGCGATTGGTGAAGGCTGGATCGCGGCGCGGGATGCAGGTGACGTCGTCGATCTGGTTGTTGCCCCTTGGGTAAGTGCTCTCCCGACGCTTGACCTTTGGCTGCATGTGGAGATCGGTGAGATACATCATGTCCGTGACTTGATCCCGACGCTCGATTGGGACGGTGGCAGGCTTGGCGTTCGGTTGCGTTACGAGCCCAACGATCTCAGCAAGTTGTACAAAGACTTCATGGGCGCCGTTAGCGACGCCAAGGCATTGAAAGTAGTGGCAGATGCCGCGGCGAAGGAACATCCGGACGCCGATCCACCGCCGCGTCCTCCCAAGCTGACGATTTGGCCGGAGAGCCTTGTCGACTTCCTTAGCAAGAGGCTCTCCACCCACTTCACAATTCGTGCGTACTCGCTGGATCCAACCAAACTCGCGGCGCCTGACAAATCCCAAGCGCGGCCGCAGGCACTACCAGCTGCCTCTCGGCAGATCGAAGGTGATCCCCTGAACGGTCTCATCCGCGTGCATGACATTCCCGCCCAGCGCGGTTTTGGCGAAGAGCAGTCGGGGCAGGAGGACGATGATGCCTCTGCGTCGGCAGCCGGCAGCCGGCTGTCTGACCAGCTGAGAAGCTATTATTCCAAGCATCTCGACCCGACCAAGGGCCCCGATCCGAAGGATCTTGGGGCGCTTCAGGCGATCGAGGCGGCCCAGGATGCTTTCGATGAGCGGCTGACCGAGAGCTTCAAGGACGCCTTCACCGAAGTTGAGGGCATGGGCTATCCTGGCGTGACCGATCCCCGTCCGCGCGTGTCGACCCGATTGAAGGCGATCGACGGCCTCAGCCACAGCGCGGCGATCAGCTTCGAGGTAGATATGGTCGCGGAAAGCGGCGTTGCGACGCCTGTCCTGCGGCTGCCCGAGGCCAATAACGGGCTCGGCTATCAGAATCTAATCTCGATGATATTCCGGCTGATGAGCTTCCGTGACGCATGGATGCGCGTCGGCAAGGCGTCGAAAGGTACGACGATCACTAGCACCGCGCCGCTCCATTTAGTGCTGGTGGAGGAGCCCGAGGCTCACCTTCACGCGCAGGTCCAGCAGGTCTTCATCAAGAAGGCCTATGCCGTGCTGCGCGCCCATGAAGACTTGGGCGAGAGCAAGAAACTGCGCACCCAACTCGTGGTCAGCACACACTCCAGCCATGTCGCACACGAAACCTCATTCTCCTGCCTGCGCTATTTCCGCCGGCTGCCGGCCGGCATGGCGGCCAAGGTGCCAGTCTCGACTGTCATCAACCTGTCTGAGGTATTCGGACCTGGCAGCGAAACCGAACGGTTCGTCACACGATATCTACGCGCGCAGCATGCTGATCTGTTCTTCGCCGATGCCGCTATCCTGGTTGAGGGACCGGCAGAACGGATGTTGGTGCCCAATTTCATCCGTGCCCATTATGACAAGCTCAACCAATGCTATATCACCCTACTCGAGATCGGCGGCAGCCATGCACATCGGCTCAAGCCACTGATTGACCATCTCGGACTGCTAACGCTGATCATCACCGACCTAGATACTCTCGACGCCGCGGGCGCATCGGTACAACCGTCAAAAGGTGCTGGACAGAAGTCCAACAACGCGACGCTGAGGACCTGGGTGCCGGGCTTTGATGATGTTGATGCCCTCATGGATGCCGAGGCCGAGGCCAAGACGCTGCGTGTAAAAGGTGATCCTTTGTTTGCGGTGCGCTCCGCCTATCAGACGCCGCTGTCTGTGAAGGCACCGGGGGTTGATGAGTCTGAAACGGCCTACCCCTATACGTTTGAGGACGCGCTCGTGTTCGAGAATCTCGCCCTTTTCTCCGCGCTCGCGGGGACTGGTCTGGTGCGCAAGTTCCGCCAGGCGATCACGGCTGGCGGCAGTGTGACCGCAATCGGCAAGCGCCTGTATGACGCTCTCAAGAGCAGCAAGAAAGCCGAGTTCGCGCTTGAAGTCCTTGAGATTGAGAGTTTTGACAACATCGTCGTACCTAGTTACATCGCCGAGGGGCTTCAATGGCTCCTCAATGAACTGAAGAAGAAGCAGGTCGAGATTCTGCCCCAGGCGGAACAGGGCGAGCAGCCAGACCAAACGGAGAAGGCCGGAGCGTGAGCGCCGACGACGATCAGTTCGACGCTGAGGCTGACGAGACTATCCTCGGCTGTCTTAACCTTGAGAAGCCGAGGAGCTTCTTCCTGTATGCGGGCGCGGGCTCTGGCAAGACACGTTCGCT
>MSXM01000043.1:114285-123005 GCA_002083565.1 Nitrospira sp. ST-bin4
GTCATTACCTATACCAACGCGGCGTGCGACGAGATCAAGCAGCGGCTGGAGTTCGACCCACGCGTCGAGGTGTCGACGATCCATGCCTTCGCGTGGTCGCTGATCGCCGGCTATGATACGGACATCCGGCAATGGATAGCCGCAAGGCTGCTTCGAGATGTCGCCGAACTCCAAGAGGCTCAGGCTAAGGGCCGGGCGGGCAAGGCTGCCGCGGACCGCGCCCGCTCGATCGAGAGCAAGCTTCGCCGCCACGCTGGGCTCGATGCGATCACGCAGTTCGTCTACAGCCCGACTGGTGACAACCGGACCCGTGACGCTCTCAGCCATGCCGAGGTCATCGCGATGACGGCCGACTTCCTGGAGTCGAAGTCGGGTTTGCGGCGCCTGCTGGTCACACGGTTTCCGATCTTGCTCATTGACGAAAGCCAAGACACGAGCCGCAGGATCATGGACGCGCTGCTTGATGTAGAGGCGGCCCATCGCGATGCGTTCTGCCTCGGCCTGTTCGGCGACATGATGCAGCGTATTTATGCGGACGGGAAGGTTCGCCTCGCCGAAGCGATCCCCGAGAACTGGGCGCGGCCACGCAAGCGGATGAACCATCGTTGCCCGACCAGGGTTATTGATCTCATCAACAGGATCCGCCACGACGCGGATGGCGAGCAACAGGTTCCGCGCAGCGATGCTGAGGCGGGCGTCGCTCGCTTATTCATTGTGCCGCAGGCGACGATCGAAAAGTCGGCCGTTGAAGCCGCGATCGCTGCAAAAATGTCCGAGATCACGGGCGATCCAAACTGGGCAGCGCAATCCGAAGCGATCAAGACACTTGCTCTGGAGCATCTAATGTCAGCTCGTCGCTTCGGTTTTGAGGCGTTCTTCGAACCGCTCTATTCAGTCGAGCGCATTCGAACAAGCTTCCTACAGGGGACCGGCGCCGGCATCGGACTGTTCACGCGCGAGATCCTGCCGCTAGTGACGGCGTTGCGCACATCGGACCAGTTTGCAGCCGCCGCGATCGTGCGGCGCACCTCGCCGCTCCTAGAGCGTAAAGCGCTTGAGGATGCTGGTGACAATCAGGCTGACATTCTCGGCAAGGTCAAAGCGGCCTGTAGCGGACTGTTCGCGCTGGTGTCGGCCGATGAAAAGCCTTCGGCGAGGTCGGTATTGCGCTATGTCGCCGAGACTCGTCTCTTCATAATCCCCGACGTGTTGGCGCCGTATGCGGCCGCCGACGATATCGCGCTCGGAGACGATGCTGGCGGAGATGCTGTTGCGGAGGCCGGCGAGGAAGAAGAGGTCGATCTCAAGAGCGAACTCGGCGGCTGGCGCCAGGCGCTCGAGGCGCCGTTCGATCAGATTGAGAAATATGACCGGTATGTCCGGGGCGTCTCGCAGTTCGATACGCACCAGGGTGTAAAAGGACTGGAGTTCCCGCGCGTGATGGTTGTTGTCAGTGACGATGAAGCGCGCGGGTTTATGTTTGCTTACGATAAGCTCTTCGGGACCAAAGAGAAGAGCAAGACGGACCTCGACAATGAAGCAGCTGGGAAGGAGACTACAATCGACCGGACGCGCCGGCTTTTCTATGTGACCTGCAGCCGCGCCGAGGAGAGCCTCGCAGTCGTCTACTACGCCGCCGATCCCGTGTACGCGCGCGATGGCATGATCAAACAGGGTTGGTTTAGGCCCAACGAGATTGAACTTGTCGGATCATGAATCGAACGTCTATGGGCCAAAAGTGGACGTCCAGCAACTCCAGCGACTGTGAGCGGCGCGTAACAACTGGTTGCAGCGGACGGTTCGTTGCGCGGCCCGCCGCTGAACCGGAGCGTTGTGTAAAGAAGAAAGGAGGCAGGTATGGCCCTAGCAGACATCCAGGAATATTTGAGGCTGATTCCGGCTGTGAACCGGGCGCCGCAGCATGCTGTCTGGCTCACGTACGATGCCGAGGCCGACACGCTGTATGTGAACTATAAGAAACCCAGCCACGCGACCGACAGCGAGATAACCGATGATGACGTGATTATTCGTTACGAAGGTGACAAGGTCATCGGCTTTACAGTGCTGCACGCGAGCAAGCGAATCAAGAAGACGGCCTAAACAAGGTTTCCCCCCAGACGCTCGACCCGGCGATCCAAGTCCTCCCGTGCCTCACCAACTCACAAGGCCATCGTTTAAGCAAGCATGGCCACTCCATGATGCAACGGCTTCCTATAGGAAGAAAGGGGAAGGCATTCCTATCAGGTGTGCTTACGCCAAATCCGCAAGTTGAGACAGGTTCACGTCGAACGAGACGACGGGGACGGAAATTTGCCAGCGTTCGAGCACTTCGGGATGGACTTCGCCGATCACGCCGACGGGTTTGCCGGCCACGATAATGTGTCCCGCACGGCCTTCCAAGAACGAAGGATGCTGCACGGACTCCAGGCTGTACTCTTGCCCGAGATGGTAAAACAGCACATCGAGGCAGGAGTGGATCTCGGAGAAATGCGCGGTCGCATGGGCGAGGACGGCACCGAGTACCGTATCTGTGCGCGAACCCAACTCATGGGCAGGGTCCGGAATCGCCACGTCACCCGCCTCGAAGAGACGATGGGGATAGAAGGCTCTGTTTGAAGCGGCTTCGACACGAAGCAGCGACGGCAACATCCATTGCCGTAGAGCGGAGAACGTCACCGCCATCGCGTTGTCGACTTCGACCATCTTGCCCCAGTCCGTTCCATCGAGCCGCATGGCGGTGGAATAACTCTCCGGCGAACCGAGGATGTTGGAGATGATCTCCTGAAACCCCAGCCCGACCATCAACTCACGCGCCCGATCGGAGGTCTGTTCGATGCGCGACAGCCCCCCCACCGTAAACTGCGCGGGCATTTCAGGCGCGAATGATCCATAGCCGCAGCTCATCGCCACATCCTCGACCACATCCATCTCATGCATGAGATCCTGCCGATAAGGCGGCAATTTCGCCTTCACCGCGTTCTTGCCGGCTGACACGTCGTAGCCATAGGTTTTGAGGGCCTGGGTCACGGTCTTCCCGCCGAGTGCCTGACCCAGCGCACGCTCGATCGTCTCGATGCGGATCGACCGCGGCTTCCCAAGGTCCTGCGGCGTCACGACCTGCCGGCCCAGCGGTGTCTTGTGCGGATACTGTACGGCAACCGGCTCGATCATGGCTCCGCGATCGGCGAGGTTGACGGCAAAGATGTTCAGCGTCAGCACCACCATCGCCAGATCAGTCCCCGTCACTTCCACGAACAGTTCGTCATCCCCCACCCGCACTTCCCCGATCTCCCGGCTGTTGATGATCGGCGGAAAGGACAAGGGTTGGTGCTTCGCGTCGCGCAGAATCGGCAGGCGGCTGTGCCCGGCCAGGATACGCCCATGCTCCAACCCCTTCGGATGGACCATCAGGATTTCGGACAGGGTCATCACCGTTTCCATGCCCAACGGCGTGAACCGCGCTTCATCCGGCTTCACCAATTCATAGGTGACAGGAAACGCGATCTTCTGCAGTTGATAGATCCCGATCGAGACCGTTTTGCGCTTGTGGCCGAAAATGTCAGCCAGCTTCTCCTGTGTTTGAATGAGCTGGGCCAATCCTTCCTTGGTGACCCGGTAGCCCTTGGCGGTACAGGCGGCAACGTAGGGGCGGACCCCTTCCATGCCGGCGCCGACGATCACGCGCTGTGTCGGCTTCGATTGCTTGCTCAAGAACGGATAGGGACGCAGCTTGCCCTGCCGCTTGATGCGGATTTGCCGTGCAATGCCTTCGCAGCACCAGAGATCGGGCCGATTGCTATCTTGTAGTTCGACGCGTAGTTCTCCGGTTTCCGCGTTATGGCCTTTCAACTCGCCCTTCACCAGCATGAGCCACTCTTCGATCTGATCGATCGAAACAGCGCCTGCCAGCCGGCTGTCGAGCAGCGATTCAAAATCGTCTTTGAAGATGGAGATGGTAGGCATGGTGTTCGTTAAAAGATTCCTCGGGTCGTGCGTATTAATTCCAAGCTCTCAGTGAACAGCTCGCGGATGTCGTGAATGCCGAGGGCGACCATCGCCATGCGGTCGAGCCCGAGTCCCCAGGCAATTACGGGCACCGTCACACCCAACGGCAAGGTGACTTCCCGACGGAAGAGCCCGGCGCCGCCGAGTTCCATCCACCCCAGGCGCGGATGGCGCACATGCATTTCAACCGACGGCTCCGTGAACGGGAAATAGGCCGGCAAAAACTTGACCTCTTTGGCTTGCGCGACTTCACGGGCAAACAGGTTCAGCAGTCCGAGCAAGGTCCTGAAATTGATGTCTTCGCCCAACACGATCCCCTCAACCTGGAAAAAGTCCGTGGCGTGCGTCGCATCGACCTGATCGTAGCGGAAACATCGCGCGATCGAAAAATATTTTCCCGGCACCGCCGGCGCCGCGGCAAGGGTTCGCGCCGAGACCGCCGTCCCCTGGCTCCGCAACACCAACCGTTTTGCCCGCTCACCGTCGAAGGCATAGCGCCACCCGGTGGAGCCGGTCGCGCCGCCGTTCTCGTGCGCCTTGGTCACGCGCGACACAAACGGTTCGGCGATCTTTGCGGCATGCGTCGGGTCTTTGACAAAATAGACGTCGTGAATGTCGCGCGCCGGATGGAACTGCGGCATAAAGAGGGCGTCCATATTCCAAAACTCGGTTTCAACGAGCGAGCCCCGCATTTCCTGGAATCCCATGCTGACCAATTTGGTTTTCACCGTATCCAGAAACTCGCGGTAGGGATGCTTCTTGCCGATGCCGACTCGCGGTGCCCGCAAGCTGATCGTGTATTTCCGGAAACGTTTCCGGCGCCAACTGCCGTCCTTGAGCAACTCCGGATTCAACTGCGAGACCTCGTCGACCGTTGCCTGGGAAGTGACCTGATCGACTGCCGCCCTGCCTTCCGGAGACAGCACGTACCACCGGGCCACGCGATCCTCAATCCGGAAGGGCTCCTTCGCGCTGCCGCGCCTCACGGCATGCTCCTGAATGAGCCGGCGGGATGGCTCCGGAAACTGTTCCATCTCACGGGGAGCCTCGTGCAGCTGCTGGAGAATCGCGCGCATGGCCTCAGTTGAAGGGCTGGGACGTCCGGTGGATTCGAGACAGCCCCCCTGCACGATCAAGAGCGCGCCTTCTTTCTTCAACCGGCCGACCGCTTTGCTCACATCGGCGGGATCGAGGCCTTCTTTGGCATGGAGATCCGGAATGGTCAGCCGCTTCCCCGTGCCGGATGCATCCCGCGCCGCAGAGAGGATCCGTTCGATCGGTGAAGACTGTTCGAAGTAGGTTTCCCCGAGCGGGGTCAGCGAGGCGACCGGCGTAATCGTTTCAGACTGCACGACGAGCAACTGCTTCGCCAGGAGCCATTCGATCGCCATGCTGAGCTGGGAGGGTTCCAGCGCCGTCGCAGCGGCCAATTGCTCCGTGGTGAGTACCGTCCCTGATGGACCTGCCCCAAAGGCGGTCAGCACTTTGATTTCGAGGGGGTGCAGATTGTCGAACGAGGATGTCGTATCCACCCGAATCCTATCGATGCACAGGAGCCTGCTGCCCCGCTGTGCGCAGCGCGGTGATGCGAGCGGCGTAGTCCGAACCGGAAAAGATCGCGGACCCGGCGACAAGGACATCGGCGCCCGCCTCCAGCACTTGGGCCGCATTCTCGGCCTTCACCCCGCCATCGACTTCCAACAACGCGTGGCTGCCGATCCGGTCGAGCATCTGACGAACCGCCTTCACTTTACCCAGACATGAAGCGATGAACTTCTGCCCGCCGAATCCCGGGTTGACCGACATGATGAGCACCAGATCGACGTCGGCAAGAATCTCTTGAAGCGATTGGACCGGCGTGGCGGGATTGAGCGTCACCCCGGCCTTCACACCCAGTTCCTTAATTGATTGGATCGTGCGATGCAGGTGCGGACAGGCCTCCACGTGCACGGTCAAATAGTTCGCCCCGGCCCTGGCGAATTCCGGAATAAATGCATCGGCATTGGTGATCATCAGGTGCACATCGAGCGGAAGTTTCGTCACCTTCCTCAATGATTCGACGATCGGCGGCCCGATCGTGAGGTTCGGGACAAAATGCCCGTCCATCACATCGATATGCAGCAGATCCGCGCCGGCCCGCTCGACCGCGGCCACTTCATCGGCCAGCCGTGCAAAGTCTGCGGAAAGAATAGAGGGGGCAATCTGGATCGGCTTAGGCATCAGGATATCTTCCTCAGTCGAGCGGCATAGAACCCATCCATCCCAAGTCGATTGCCCATGGTCGAAAGCGCACCCTGAGCCGTCACGAATGGGAGAGCAGCGGAAGGAAGCCACGGCACGACGGATTCGCGCATCCAGCCGGGATGAGCGCGGCAAAACTGCTGAATCACGTCTTCGGTTTCTTCCTGCTCGGTCGAGCACGTACTATAGACCAGCACCCCGCCGGGCCGCAAGACAATCGCCACTGCTTCAAGGATCTCCTCCTGAAGTTCTTGATGCCGGGCGAACATTGCCTGATGTTTGTTCCACTTGGCTTCGGGATGGCGGCGCAGCACACCAAGCCCGCTGCACGGCGCATCGAGCAGAATCCGATCGACCGATCCTTCCGGCGTCGCAGTGGGTCGGCCCACACGGTCGCCGCTCCTGCCGATAACACCCACCATCTCCTGTGGCCTTCGCGCATCTCCCATGGTCGGCGCCACGATACTGACTCCCAAGCGGCGACAATTGTCTTGCAAGCGATCAAGGCGAGCCTGTTGACGATCCAACGCAAGAATATGTCCGCGATTCTCCATCAATTCGGCAAGATGTGTCGCTTTGCCTCCCGGCGCGGCACAGGCATCGAGAATCTGTTCGCCCGGCTGCGGATCGAGAAGCGGCGGGATCAGCTGAGCCGCCTCATCCTCGACATAGAACTCGCCCTCCTGAAAGCCGGGCAGAGCTGTCACGGGGCCGCTCTTTTCGAGAATGACACCGACAGGACTGATGGCTGTTGGACGCGCCGTGAACCCCAGCCGGCTGAGCCGATCCAGAAACACGTCTCTCGTCACACGCAGCCGGTTGACTCGTAGCGTGAGAGAAGGAATGTCACTGGTGGACCGGCAGAGGGATTCGGCCTGCGCCACTCCCAACTGTTGAACCCATCGCCGACAAAGCCAGAGTGGAAGCGCATACCGAATGGACAAGGCCAGATCAGGATCGGCCTCGATATCCGGCAGCGCCGGCTCGGACTCACGCGTGAGATTACGCAGAACCGCATTGACCAACCCGCTCCAGTCCCGTCCCAGCTTCGTCGTATAGGATTTGGCGAGTTGCACGGATTCATTCACTGCCGCCGAGGCAGGAATACGATCCATGCACAGCAACTGATAGGCCCCGAGGCGCAACAGCATTTGCACCACAGACGGGAGCCGCAGGAGAGGTTTCTGAAGAACCGGCGCCAACCGCCAATCGATAAACTCCAGTCGTCTCAACACACCATAGGCCAGCTCCATTGCCAGGCCACGATCGCGAGAGTCCAACCGGAAATCCGCGGCGCTCCGCTCCATCTGGTCATCAAGCATCGTGTCCTGTGATTGGCAGGCAAGTAACACGGCCAAAGCCGCCGCCCGCGAGGAAGATGGAGCATCAGGAGAAGACCGGTCGGATGGCATAGCAACAGGCTCTTCAGAACATGTATAGGAATCGGAATCAGTCAGAGCTAGAGTCAGCTCGCGGCAGCGCCTAATGTTTCACCGGGAAAGACTCGATGTCCGGAAAGAAATTGCCCGACGGGCATGCGTTTGGAATTGGCCGTCTGGATTTCGAGGAGTTCCAATAGGCCGTTGCCGGTCGCCACCCGGAGCGACTGCTTTGCGACTCCCACGATCGTCCCAGGGGCATCGCCTGTCGGCTCGTTCACGGCAACCGCGTTCCAAATATTCCAACGCGTCTGGCCATGGAACGTATAGGCGCCTGGCCAGGGAGACAGGCCCCGGATACGATTGGCCAGCGCCTGCGCGCTCATTGTCCAATCGAGAAGCCCATCCTCTTTCTTGAGCAACGGCGCCATCGTAGCCTGCGCATGGTCTTGTTGCTGCACGGTGAGGGTGCCGGCCTTGAGTCGTGCGATGGTCTCGACCAACAACCGACCGCCAAGTTCCGCCAAACGAGGCGCCAATGATCCCGCCGTATCTTCAGGCAGAATCGGAAGCCGCGCTTGCAGCAACATCGGACCGGTATCCATTCCCTCATCCATGAGCATCGTGGTAATGCCGGTTTCCGTTTCCCCGTTGATCACCGCCCATTGAACAGGGGCTGCGCCTCGATATTTCGGCAGTAACGACCCGTGCACATTCACACAGCCCTTCGGTGGAAGGCTCAAAATCGGCGCGTGCAGGATACGACCGAACGCCGTCACGGCAATCAGATCCGGCTTCCAGGCGGCCAGCGCCTCAAGAAAGTCGGGAGTCCTGATCTTGACCGGCTGGAGAAGCGGAATATTCTCACGTTGGGCGATGAGCTTGATCGGAGGAGGAGTCAGTTCCTGCCCACGGCCTTTCGGGCGATCCGGCTGAGTGACGATTCCAACAACCTGGTCCTCCGACTTGAGTAACGCCTCAAGGGAAGGCACGGCAAATTCCGGTGTGCCCATGAATACAATGCGCATGAGATGGCTTTACCATCGTGTTTCCGCGAATGCAACGGCGGAAACCGTTGGCTTGACTTGCCGTTCC
>MSXM01000044.1:0-13942 GCA_002083565.1 Nitrospira sp. ST-bin4
GGCGAAGTTATGCCACTCTTCGCATGTCGCTCGTTGTAACCCAGGGTTGTCGTCTTTCGCTTACTCTTCATTTCACTTCTCCACTCTGGGCCGGTGGGGATGCCTCCTGACTGCGCGCATGTACCGAGCACCGCCCCTGATCTAAAAATCCAATCAATCTTGTGTGCCGCGGTGCGCGAGCACGGGAGGTGTCCCCACCGGCTCAATCACACTTGTTTCATCCACTCGGTCTGGCCGATTTTTTCCAGTTCGATGTACAGAGTGATCCAGGGGCATTTCATCTCCGGGTAGACTTCGCAGAACCCGCCTTTCCGAACGCCGCCGCAAGGACCGTGCGCCATAAACTTCGGGCATTCGGCCTTGAGCGAGTCGTCAGGGATCGGTGGCCGCTTATGCACGCCGCCAACATGAGTGCCTGTGTCATCTTCACCCGGTATGAGTACACGAAGAGGCATAGGGGGACAGTGTAAACGGATTGAGATGGATCGGCAATTACCCTCCCGAAATTTATCGCACAGAGTTTCAGGCGGCTTCTCGATCGATCCCCTCATCAAGAATCGGCTTGGGGCGAATGGCCTATTCGTCTGACCCGCCCTAGGCCTTCTTTCGGATATCCTGGGCCTTCTGAAAAGTTGTGTTGAATTTCAGGACGTTATAGTATCAGCATATCTATTGGGTCTGTAGTGGTCCAATCTGGGGGAAGATATATAAGATTGACAGTCTTTTTTCAGCTTTGCTAGGATGGCCAAGATGCAAGTGGCGGATTGATTCGGTCCACATCATCCATCCTCATCGTTTCCTGGTTTTCTTCGTTTCATGCGGTTGCGTTGAAATTGGATAATGACTGCCCCTGAAGTGACATAGGAGGTGCCTGATGAGTCTCGATTATGTGAAGTTTTCAAATGGTTTCGAGAAGTTCATGCCGAAAGAATATCGGGACATGGTTGAACATGGCCCATTTGGCAAGAAGGTCTCCGTCTCGCAGATGGGAAGCTTTAAGGAAGTGTTGGAAGAGCACCCCATGTGCGCCGGTTGTGCCATGACGCTTTTCATTCGCCTCGCTATTATTGCGTTCCCCAATCCAGAAGATACGATCACAGTCGGGACGGCCGGTTGCGGACGTCTTGCAATTTCTCAAGCGGCGATTCCCTTCGTCTACGGCAACTACGGCGACCAAAACGGCGTGGCGAGCGGGTTGTCCCGCGGCCTTCGTCTCCGGTTCGGCGACAAGCCGAAGGATGTGGTCGTGATGGCGGGGGATGGAGGTACAGCGGACATCGGGTTCCAGCAGGTGCTCCATTCCTGGTTCCGCAAGGAACGGTTTACGACGATCATGCTGGACAACGAAGTCTACGGGAATACCGGCGGTCAGGAGAGCGGTATGACCAACCGGGGCGCGGTGTTGAAGATGGCGCCGCTCGGCAAGAAGTTTGAGAAGATGGACATGCTGCAAATGGCGAAGGTCGCCGGGTGCGCCTATGTGGCCACGGTGGTTCCGAATAATCCGCGCCGCGTGGAAAGCGTCATCAAGAAAGCGGTGCTGATCGCGCGTGAGGTCGGGTCGACGTACATCCAGGCCTACACCTCCTGCAATATCGAGTATGCGATTCCGACCGACAAGGTCATGGAAGATGCAAAGACGGTCGAGAACGATCGGTATCAGTTTACGGAGTATGTCAGCGAGGAAGCCAAGCAGTACCTCACCGAGCGCTATGGCTATAAGGAATTTCTTGCGAAGCCGGCTGCTCCGGCCGCTGCGATTCCAGGCAAAGCCTAAGCACTCACGAGGAGGTCAATCATGGCGAAGCGATTCAATATTCGGATGGCAGGCGTCGGCGGGCAGGGTGTGGTTACAGGCTCGCACATCCTCAGCACCGCCGTCATCAATGCCGGCGGCGAGAGCACGATCGTTCCGTTCTACGGATCGGAAAAACGGATGGCGCCGGTTGAGAGCTACGTTCGTGTGTCGGATGAACCTATCTATGAAATCGGTGAGATCACGTTCCCGCACATCATCATCATCTTCCATCCCCAAGTGATTACCCATGGCAAGTCGTACACGATGCCGTTTTACTTCGGCCTGAAGGAAGACGGGATCGCGCTGATCAATAACGATGGACCGATGAAACTGCATCGGGATCAGACGGCTGAATTGGCGGAGCGCCGTGCGAAACTGTATTATTTCCCCGCGACGAAGATATCGTTGGAAGTGGCCGGGATGGATTTGGCCACGAATATGGCCTTGATGGGCTGCATCGGCGCAATCACGGGGCTGACAAATATGCTTGGCCTGGAGCAGGCCGTGAAAGACCGGTTCCTCGGCAAAGGGTTCGTCGTGTCTGGTGGAACAGCGGCGCTGGACAGCGTCGTCGAACGGAAATTCAAGAAAAAACAGGAGCTGATCGATAAAAATGTCGCGGTCATGCGGGCCGGATGGAACTACGCCGTTGATCACGGCTGGGCCTCCCCCGATGTGAAGCGGGTGGAAGAGCCGGCCGCCGCAGCCACTGCCTAGCCGGGAGAGAAGGAGTTTCCATGTACCTTGTAGCCGATATCAGTGTTGAGATTTGTGCGGCAAAGAGTTGTAAGCTCTGCACGCAGTATTGCCCCGAAGCCAACACGATTCAATACAGTGACGAAATGGGCAAGGATCGAGGGTTCAAGTATGGCTCGGCCTATGTGGCGGTTGACCGCTGCAAGGGATGCGCGCAATGTGTGTGGGTCTGTGACAACATGGCTAAGAACAATGCCATCAAGATGATCATGATCGATCAATTGCCGAAGGCGGCTCTGACTGAAAATATCACCTACGGTGAAAAGAGCACGACGGCCGTTTTGGCAAGTCCAGTCGTCGGATAAGTGCAGGAAAGGGGAATGGGCGTGGCAACAATACAGGACACCAGAGAACGGATCATTGTGCCGGGGCCGGCCGGGTTTCATCCTCCGTCCGCTGCGCAGTTGGGCGTATCGCTCCCGGACCCGGGCCAGGGGTTGTTTTACGGATTGCTCGAACCGAATGAAGAAAAAGTCATCGAAGAGATGGCGCGTAAGATGCTGACCAGCCCGAATGCCACCATCTTCCCGGGACCGCTATTGCTCTGGGCCTGGAATGATCACGCGGTCGAAAAGGCCAAGGCCACATTGGAGATAGCTGCGCAGATTCCTGAGGTCATGATCATCCCGATGCCGGACTACCGGCCGAAGTATCCGAAAATCGACCCGGAAGAAGTCATCAACCCCAACCATCCGAATCTGACTATCTGGGGCAACAAGATCGAGGCCTGCATTTTCATCGGGGTGCATTGTCATTATGCAAACCTGACGCTCAAGATGATCCGGGCAGGGACGAATTGCTGCACCATGGCTATTTGCGCCGAACAAGGCCACGAAGATGCCATGCTTACCATCCGAGATTCCGATACCCTCAAGATCAAGCGTGTTGCGCAGATCTTCAAGAAGGTACGCGAGGAGATGGGGATCAAGCTGCCGGAAAACGGTGAGAACGTCCGGTTTACCGGAACGCAATCGAAAGTTCATGGCGGTAAGACGCATGCGAATCCAATGGAATTTGCGCCGACACCGGGAGGAGCCGGCAGCGCGGCGATGTTCGGGCACAGCGCCGAACAGATGAAACGCGAAGGATAAGACTGGCCGTGGACAGGCCCAAGCGAGCCAAGGGGTGCAATCATGAGCGAAACTGAAGTCAAAACCAATCCGCAAGGCGATCCGATTACCAGTGTGGCGGCTCCATCGAGCGCAGCCAAGAAAGATCCGCATGCCGATGCGAAGCGGCAAAAAATCGTGACGCCGGAATACATGTTCCACGAAGCGCCGCGGACGAAAGAATTCATCACCGGTAGTGAAGCGGCAAAAGAAGCCATCCGCCGCTCGAACGTGGATTTGGCCATTGCCTATCCGATCACTCCGCAGAGCGAAACGATGCAGCTCGTCGGGGTGCTCTATGGTGAAGGCTATGTGAAAGAATATTATCGCGGTGAAGAAGAAGTGGGCGTCATGGCGGCCATCGCGGGCGGCTCCCGTTCAGGTGTCCGTTGTTACACGGCGACGGCAGGCCCCGGTACGTTGCGCGGTCTCGAAGGCATCGCATCTTGGCCGGGACATCGGCTGCCGGTTGTCGCCATGTTCACCTGCCGCGTGGTCAACGCGCCGCTCGCCATTCAGCCGGACAACATCGAAGTCTCCTACTTGCTCAACTGCGGCATGATCGTGTTCCACGCCGAAAACCAGCAGGACATGTTCGACTTCACGATGGCCGGCTTTACCATCAGTGAAATGAACGACGTGACCTTGCCGGTCGGCGTGTGCTGCGACGGTTTCTTCGTGACCCATGCGCGAGGCTATGTGCGAATGCAGGATCGCGGCATTAAGCTTCCACCGCGTGAAGCCTGGCGCGGAGCCGTGCCTGTGTTGGATGCGGAGAATCCTCCCGCGCGCCTGTCCCGCGACGCTCCGGTTCAGAAGTCGAATTTCATGGCGTACAACATCCATGCAGTTTGGCAGCAGGAAGTCTGGGCTGCGGTCGAGCGTTCGCGCAAGTACATCGATCGATATATGGGCGGATTGCTCACCGCGGAGAACGTTGATGATGCCGAAGTCATCATCATCGCCTCCGGGAGCGCTGCCGCGCAATCGCGTGAAGCGGTGCGCCTCTGCAAAGAAAAGGGTATGAAGGTCGGACTGATCAAGGTGCGCTCCCTCCGTCCGTTCCCGACGAAAGAACTGCGTGAACTCTGCGCGAAGGCCAAGCTCATTGTCGTCCCGGAGTTCAACTATGTCGGCTGGCTGGCGAAGGAAGTGGCGACCGCGATCTACGGGTTCTCCAAGGCAAAGATCATCGGCGGTCCGCGGGTGTACGGCGGTCAGTCCATGCCGGTGGAGTTGATTGTGGACGAAGTTGAGTCTGGAGTGAGCGGCAAGAAATCTACCAACGTGGCGATGTCGCAGATCATGGGCGGTGCCGTCAATCCTGACGAAGTCGCACACTTCATGCGCAGCATCTGACAGATAGGGTCAAAACAGAAAGGGGCCCGTCAGGCGTCACTGCCTGACGGGCCCCTCCTGTTTTCGATGGTCTGTTCGGTCTGACTCGTCTATCTGGTGGGTGAACGGGAAGACCTAACAGACAAGAGAGACCAGCAGACCAGACAGACGGTTCTTTACCCCTGAATCTCGTCCTCGACCATTTCCTCGCTCTCCGGCATGCCGTAGGCCACATATTTCGCATAGGACAGATAGATCGATGCGCTGTCCGTCATGGCTTTTGATCCGGCAGACATCCGCACGACCTTGTCGGAACCGGGTGGTTCCACGTTCTGCAACATCGTGACGTGCTCGTTCAGCAGGTTGATATAGCGTTCCACGGCCGATTCGACTTCTTTATAGGCCTTCAAGATATCATCCGTCATAGTTGTCCTCCATAATGACGTGAGCATACACTAGGGCCATGCAACGTCACAACGCCACGGTTTCCCCTTTAGTTCTCGGCGCCATTCGTCAGCTCCTTGAGAAAAAGGGGCTTCCACAATCACGGCTTGCGCAGGTCGTGAGTGATCTCTCACGCCTGTTCACGAAGGAGCGCCGAGACCTGAGCCGTTCTTATCTTGAAGACCCGACAGCGGCCATGGCATATCTCAACTATTTCGTGCCGGTCAATCTAGCGAAGATTCAGGCCTTGCTCGATGAGATGCCGAGAGAGCAAGCGCAAGAACGATTCTCGGTGTTGGACCTGGGCTCCGGGCCCGGCACCGGATCGTTGGCCGTGCTCGACTGGTGGCATCACCAAAAGCATGTCGGCGAGTTGAACGTCGTCGCCGTCGACAGCTCACCAGCTGCGCTTGTACAAGCGAATCAGCTGTGGATCGGATACTCTCATTTGGCCGGTCTCACGACGGCAGGTTTCCAGCGCCACGAAGGAAATCTCGAACAGGCTGCCTGGTTGACGCAGGTCCGCCCCTGTGCTCCATTCGATATCATTATCCTGGCCAATAGCCTAAACGAGCTCTATGTGGGAGCGAACGATCCCATTGCTGCTCGGACCAATTTCGTGGCGGAAGTGCTGGCGCTGCTCGCCCCATCCGGCACGATGATGATTCTGGAACCGGCTTTGCGGGAGACCTCACGGGCGTTGCATCACGTACGTGATCGGTTGCTTAAGGAGAAACGATGTACCGTCTTTAGTCCATGCCTGCATGAAAGCAGGTGCCCGGCTTTAGTGAACCCCTACGATTGGTGCCATGAAGAACGGGCCTGGGACCCGCCGGCAGTGATTCGGCAGATTGATGATGAGGTCGGTTTTATTAAAGACGCGTTGAAGTTTTCCTATCTGTTGTTACGCAAAGACGGCAGGACGATTGTTGAGCGGAGACCGGATGTGTATCGGGTCGTCAGTGAACTACGTGAGATGAAGGGGGAGAAGCGGGCCTGGTTGTGCAATGAACAGGGCCGGCATGAAGTGGGACGGCAGGATCGGCTCGCCTCTCCTCAGAATAAAGCCTTCGATGCCTGGCATCGCGGCGCGATAGTGCAGATTGAGCGGATCGTCAGAAAAGAAAAAGGCGGCAAAGTGTCGGCGTTGGGAAGAATTGAGCAGGAAGCAGCAGTCAAGATAGTCCATCCGGCATGAATGCCCGAGAGGCTCCGGTGAGATGGCGCGCAGCAGGTGATCCGTCACAGATCGCTGAGGTAGCCATGAGTCGCCGATCGGTTTTGCATTTTGGAACGAGGAGCGGGGGTATTAGGCGAGGCTGTTAGGATTCACGACGGGGGCGTTAGTCCGCTTCTGGTTCGGAGCTGCCGTGCTGGTGGGAGACTTTGTCTTCCTCGAATAGCTCGGCCATTTCCTCGGCGATCATGTCGCGATCGTCCGGGACGGAGATGATGGTGAGCTCTTTTCTCACCTTGGGTTTCTCTGCTGGCGGCGTTTGATCGGGCTGTTTTGGTGTGTCAGTCATGATGTCAGTATACACTGGTAATGTTGGAGTTTGCCGAGTTATTCAAAGGCTTCCAGCGATGATTTTTCCGGGAACTGCCGCTTGCAGGCCTGGCACGTCACGAAATAATAGGCGTCTCGTACGGACATCGTGGCTCGGAAATCCAGGCTTACCCCCCGATGGTCACAGGCGGTGCAGGAAATCTCTTTCAATCGATAGGGCACGTCAGGCTGTGTGCGCAGATAGAACTCCATGTCGGCATGAACAGGAAAAGTGTAGTAGCATTTCTTACAGATGCCTCGCCATTCCCCGTCCGTCCCCTTGACTCGTTCATCGATCCCGAAGCTGGACTCTTTGCAAATGGCGCAGGGTACCGTGCCGAGTCTCCGCTCCACTTCTTGCTGACTGATCGTGACCATATTGATGCAAGTATAGCGGGCGGAGAAATGGAATCGCAACAGCGCTGGGGAATGCCTTGACGCCTGTTGGTATGTCGGTATACTGACGCCCGATGCACCAGATCACCGATCGATTGTTTGTCGGCAATATCTACGACTCCGCGCAGCCTCCGGCGCAGATTAGCGCGTTGTTGCTGGTGGCCGAAGAGTATCAGCTTGAAGCGCCGAGTTGGCTGATTGCCGGCAGGATACCCTTCAAAGATTTTGGCGAAGCCGATCCGAACGTGTTGGCTGATGCCGTCGGTTGGGTTGAACGGCACATCGCAGACCATCGGGTCATGGTCTGTTGCCGAGCCGGGATGGGCCGATCTGTGTCCGTGGCCATGGCCTATCTGTGTTGCGTTGAAGGGATGGCCTATGCCGATGTGCTGAAGCTGGTGTTGGCCCAACGCCCTGGCGCTTTGCCGCTTCCCAAGCTCGAATCTGGTATCGAACAGGTTCGCCTGCTGCGTCAGAGTGTTTGATTGCATTGGTATCTGCAGCAACACCAATTTCGTTTCCAAGCTCCTCACGATCCTTTCTTTCAAGCGTTGCCTTTCCAATGATCTCCGTGGCTTAATCGGTCACCATGAGGAGTGATCGATATGCCGGAACTGCCTGAGGCCGAGGTCGTTGCCGGTCAGATTCGTACTGCGCTTATCGGCGCCCGATTGACTGATTGTTGGGTGGGCCGGAAGGATATTGTCCGGGAGGGGCTCACATCGCGTTCGTGGTACACAGGGGCCGTTGTGCAGCAAGTTCAGCGGCACGGAAAGAGCGTGGCCATTCAGTTCGTCAAGGATCAGGCTGTGCGCTATGTTGTCGCCGAATTGGGCATGACGGGCCTGTTGTTGTTTGCGTCGGTGCAGATCAAACATCCACAGCACGTGCATGTGCGCATGACATTTTCCGGTGGCCGGGAACCGGAGGTGCGGTACTGGAATCCACGACGATTTGGGAGACTGTCTCTGCTGGACCAGGAGGGGCTTGACCGATATGTCGCCCGCCGGTTCGGCTGTGATCCCTTGACGGTCTCGTTGGAAGACTTTTATCGACTCATCAAGAGTCGGCGGGGCCGGTTGAAACCACTGCTCATGCACCAGCAGGCTGTTGCCGGGATCGGGAACATCTATGCGAATGAGATTCTCTTTCGCGCAGGATTGCATCCCAATGTCCCAGCTGATCGTCTTTCGGCCGCCAGAGTTGAAAGGCTTTTCCTTGTAACTCGAGAGGTGCTTCACAGCGCGATTGCCTGCGGCGGTTCGAGCGTGCGGGATTTTTTTGCCCCGGATGGAACAGAAGGGCGATACAAACAGTGCCATGTCGTGTATGGAAAGGAGGAGCAACTTTGTCCAAACTCATGCGGCCGGCGTATTCGTCGTGTGAGCGACGAACGCAGTTCCTTTTTCTGTCCACATTGTCAGAATCCGAGGAAGTGGAAATAACTTCCGGCTCAGCACGGGATCGAACAGACCAAAGATGCAAGATTACAATCACTTATGCGCATTGATTCAAAGGCGGAGAATTCGGTAGGCCTTTTGATCTGTTTTGTCTTAGTTCCTCTGGCGTCTTGAGTCATGGGAATGATTTCGCTACAATCCTGCTCCCCTTGCAGCAGCGTTCACACTTTTGAAGGAGCGAGTCATGGCTAAGGTGTTGGAAGGTCCCGGAATGGGGCTGATGAAAAAGTGGGGCATCCACGTTCCCAATTATGTCGTTGTCACCTCCGCAGATGAACTCACCAAACTTGGGCAGGCCAACGAGTGGTTGAAGCAGTCCAAGCTTGTGGCGAAAGCGCACGAAGCGTTGGGTTCGCGATTCAAGCTCGGACTGGTCAAGGTCGGGTTGGATCTGAACGGTGCGATTGCCGCGACGAAGGAGATGATCGGCCGCCAGGTCGGCAGTATTACGGTGACGCAAGTCATCATCTCCGAAATGATCGCCCACAAAGAAGAATATTATTGTGCGGTGAAATCCACCCGCGAGGGCAGTGAAATCCTTGTTGCCAATTGCGGCGGGATCGAAGTGGAGTCGAATTGGGATCGGGTCAAGCGATTGACGCTGGAGATCGGGCAGCAGCCGTCGCCTGAAACCCTGGAAAAGGTAGTGAAGGAGGCGGGCTTTACCGGGCCGCTCGCCAAGAAGATGACGGACTTTGCCGGCAAGATGTTCACCTGTTTTGACAGCGAGGATGCGCAGTATCTCGAGGTGAACCCGGTCGTCGCCCGCGAGAGCGACGGCGAATTGGTCGCCCTTGATGCCGTGACGTTGCTTGACGGCGACGCCAAGTTTCGCCACCCGGACTGGAATTTCCAGTTTGCCGCGGAGTTCGGCCGGGCCTACTCGAAAAACGAAATGGAAGTAATGGCAGTCGATTCCAAGATCAAGGGGTCGGTCAAGTTCATCGAAATCCCGGGCGGCGATACGGCCATGCTTCCGGCCGGCGGCGGGGCAAGCGTATATTATTCTGACGCCGTGGTCGCGCGCGGCGGCAAGTTAGCGAATTATGCCGAGTATTCCGGCGATCCGCCTGATTGGGCCGTCGAGGTCCTCACTGAAAAAGTCTGCTCCTTGCCCGGCATCAAGAACATCATCGTCGGCGGCGCCATCGCCAATTTTACGGATGTGAAGAAGACCTTCGGCGGCATCATCAACGGGTTCCGCAAGGCCAAGGCCGACGGCAAGATGAAGGATGTGAAAATCTGGGTGCGCCGCGGCGGTCCTCGTGAGAAGGAAGGGCTCGATGCGATGCGCGCCTTGAAGGACGAGGGCTTCGATATCAACGTCTTCGACCGCAACACGCCGCTGACGGATATTGTCGATAAAGCGCTTCAAAAACAGTAACGAGCACTCGGGACTAGGGACTGAGTGAGAGGGGCTTCTCTCGGCCCGTAGTTCTCAGCGCTCAGTCCTGAAGGGAAAGAGGAGATTCCGATGAGTATTTTGGCCACTAAAGACACCCGCGTTGTGATTCAGGGCGGGCAGGCCGGTGTCAATGCCGCGCGCCGCATGGCGGAATTCTGCTACCTGATCAAGCGTCCACTTAACGTCGAAGCGTTCGTCTATCCGCCCGATGCAGGCAAGACCAACGAGGTTCCCTACGGCAGCGGGCTGATCGCCATACCTATTTATAAGACCATTGCCGAGGCCACAAAGAATCATCCGGCCATCAATACCAGTCTTGTCTATATCGGCGCAGACCGAGCGATGAAGGGCGGGATGGAGGCCCTCGACGATTCCCACATTAAGGTAGTGTCAATGATCACCGAGGGTGTGCCGGAAAAGGACGCCAAGATCCTCGGCGCCCATGCGCGCAAACTCGGCAAAGTCTTCAACGGCCCGTCGTCCATCGGCATCGTGTCCGCCGGCGCGTGCCGGCTGGGTGTGATCGGCGGCGCATTCGACAACCTGGTTCTCTCCAAGCTCTATCGGGAAGGTTCCTTTGGTGTCATTACGAAATCCGGCGGTCTCTCCAACGAGATCATCTGGATCTGCTCGCAGTTCGCCGACGGGATCACGACGGCGATCGGCATCGGCGGCGATGCCTTTCCCGGCACCGATTATGTCAGCTACCTCGAAATGTTCGAGAACGATCCGCAGACGAAGGCGGTGGTCATCGTCGGCGAAATGGGCGGCGATCTCGAAGAGCGTGCCGCGGAGTGGTACGGCGCCAAGAAACGGCGGGTCAAGTTGATGGCTGTCGTCTCCGGTTTCTGTCAGGAGAGTTTGCCGAAGGGGATGAAGTTCGGCCATGCAGGCGCGAAGGAAGGCATGAAGGGTGAAGGCTCGGCCCGCGCGAAGTCGGATGCCCTCAAGAAGTCCGGCGCCATTGTGCCGGCGACGTTCGGCGCGTTGGGCCCCGCGATCAAGGAAGCCTATCAAGAGATGTTGAAGTCCGGCCTGGTAAAAGAGCCGGTGGAGCCGGTGTCGCTGCCGAAGTTGCCGAAGACGGTTGAAGAAGCGATGAAGGCCGATGAGGTCATGGTCGCGCCGCTGATTCGCACCACCATCAGCGACGACCGTGGCGACGAGCCCTGTTACGACGGATACCCGGCTTCCGAGCTTATCAATAAAGGCTATGAGATTCCCCATGTGGTGGGACTGCTGTGGGACAAGCGGCTGATCTCCAAACAGGAAGCGGAAATCATCAAGCGCATTATGATGCTCTCCGCCGACCATGGTCCTTGCGTCAGCGGAGCGTTGGGGACGATCATCGCAGCCTGCGCCGGAATTGGCATGTCTCAATCGGTCGCAGCAGGACTGATTATGATCGGCCCTCGTTTCGGCGGCGCTGTTACTGATGCCGGGCGGTTCTTCAAGTATGCCGTAGACAATAAGCTGTCGGTGGACGACTTCTTAGTCTATATGAAGAAGAATCACGGGCCGGTGCCCGGTATCGGCCATCGGGTCAAGAGTTTACGCAACCCGGATAAGCGGGTGAAGGAACTTGTGGGCTACGTGAAGAGCTTGAATATGAAAACGCCCTGCCTCGACTTCGCGCTGCAAGTCGAGCAGGTGACGGCGGCGAAAAAAGATAATCTGATCCTGAACGTGGACGGCACGATGGCCGCCGTGCTGGTGGATCTCGGTTTCCCGGTGGATAGTTTGAACGGGTTCTTCATCCTGTCGCGCACGATCGGATTGATCGGCCACTGGGTCGATCAGAAGCGCCAGGAGAGCCGCCTGATCCGGTTGTTCGATTACTTGGTCAATTACGCGGCACCCAAAAGGCGGGAGGTTCCGCCGTTAAAATAGCGGCGGGAAGTGCTGCTGCTGAAATGATGTGAAGCGTGAAGCGCAGGAAAGTCTGCGAGATACGCTTCACGAGATACGAACGACGATCAACGTAAGAAGACGGAGAACAATCATGTCCATGGATCTAGCCAAGAAACTGTATGCGAAGATGCCGGATGCCTGTGCCAAGGCCAGAGCGAAATTCGGCCGTCCACTGACGCTGGCGGAAAAGATTCTCGTTTCGCACGCCGACAATTTTGGCACGCAGACCTGGGAGCGTGGCAAGGCGATGCTGGCGCTACGGCCGGATCGTGTGGCGATGCAGGATGCCACGGCGCAGATGGCCATGTTGCAGTTCATGCAGGCCAATAAGAAGCAGGCCGCCGTGCCCAGCACGATCCACTGCGACCATCTGATTCGTGCCGAGATGGGCTCCGAGAAAGACTTACTTCGCGCGATGGACGAGAACCGGGAGGTCTATAACTTCCTTGCCTCTGCTGCGAAAAAGTACGGCATCGGCTTCTGGAAGCCTGGTGCCGGGATCATTCATCAAGTCGTGCTTGAAAATTACGCGTTTCCCGGCTCGTTGATCATCGGCACCGATTCGCACACGCCGAACGGCGGCGGGTTGGGGGGCTTGGCGATCGGCGTCGGCGGGGCCGATGCGGGTGAAGTGATGGCGGGGTTGCCCTGGGAAGTCCTCCATCCGAAATTGATCGGGGTGCGCCTCACCGGCAAGTTGAGCGGCTGGGCGTCGGCCAAGGACGTGATCCTGTATCTCTGCGGCCTGCTGACGGTCAAGGGCGGGACGAACAAGATCGTCGAATACTTCGGTCCCGGCGCCGAGACGATCAGCGCAACCGGCAAGGGCACCATCTGTAATATGGGCGCGGAGTTGGGCGCGACGACCTCCGTCTTCCCCTTCGATCAGAAGATGGTTGCCTACATGAACATCACGGACCGGTCGGATCTGGCGAATCTTGCGTCGGCAAACAAGGCGTTGCTCGTCGCCGATCCGGAAGTCACTCAATCGCCGGAGAAGTATTACGATCAGATCGTCGAAGTCGATTTGTCGAAGCTTGAGCCGCATGTCGTCGGGCCGCACACCCCGGATTTGGCCCGGCCAATTTCAAAGTTGAAGGCGGAAGCCAGGGAGAAGGGCTATCCGGTTGAATTAAAGGCGGCTTTGATCGGCAGCTGTACGAATTCATCTTACGAAGATATCAGCCGGTCGGCCCATATCGCCCAACAGGCGTTGAAGGCCGGTTTGAAGGCGAAGGCCTCGTTTCTGGTCTCGCCGGGCTCCGAGCGCATCTACCACACCATGAAGCGCGATGGCTTCCTGGACACGTTCGAGCAGCTGGGCGGCACGGTGCTCTCGAATTCCTGCGGCCCCTGTATCGGGCAGTGGAAACGAGCCGACGGCGTGAAGGGCAAGGCGGATTCGATCGTCAGCTCGTTCAATCGTAACTTTCCAGGCCGGAACGACGGCATTAACGAAACACTCTCGTTCCTGGCGAGCCCGGAAGTTGTGACGGCCTATGCGATTACGGGCGACCTTGGCTTCGATCCGGTGAATCAGACGCTCAAAGGCGCTGACGGAAAGGAATTCAAGCTCCAAGCCCCGGTGGGTGAAGAATTGCCGTCCAAGGGATTTGCCACGGGTGAAGAAGGCTTTGTGGCGCCGGCTGAAAACGGCGACGGTTTGACCGTCGATATTCCTCCGACCAGCGAGCGGTTGCAGCTTTTGCAGCCGTTCCCCCGTTGGGACGGGAAGGACTTCGAGAAGCTTCCGCTTCTGATCAAGACCAAGGGCAAAAC
>MSXM01000044.1:13997-20954 GCA_002083565.1 Nitrospira sp. ST-bin4
TGGATAAGATCAGCGACAACATGTTTCTCGGCGCGAACAGCGCCTTTGCGTCCGAACCGGGCAAGGGGACCAATGTGCTGACCGGCGAGTCGAATCTGACCATCGCCCAGATCGCCCGCGCTTACAAGGCGAAGGGGATCGGTTCGATCGTGGTCGGTGACGAAAACTACGGTGAGGGCAGCAGCCGCGAACATGCGGCGATGTCGCCCCGCTTCTTGAACGTGCGCGTCGTGATCACCAAGAGCTTCGCGCGTATTCATGAAACCAATCTCAAGAAACAAGGGATCTTGGCGTTGACCTTCGCGGAACCGAAGGATTACGAGAAGATCGAGCAGCAGGACCGCATCAGCGTGACGGGGCTAGGGAGTCTGGCGCCCGGCAAATCGGTGCAGGTGATTATTCACAAGGCGGATGGCCAGGCGCTCACCATCCAGGCGAATCACAGCATGACGGAGCAACAGATTGCGTGGTTCAAGGCCGGCTCGGCGCTGAATGCGCTGAACTAATCACGATGCGGAAAGGGGAGCAACCATGACGACGAAAGCGGACAAGATTATTTATACCAAGACCGATGAGGCGCCGATGCTGGCGACCTACTCGTTCTTGCCGATCATCAACGCCTTCTCGAAGGCGGCGGGCGTGACGGTCGAATTGCGGGACATCTCGTTGGCGGGCCGTGTACTCGCCGTGTTCCCGGAATACCTGACCCCGGCACAGAAGCAGCACGATGCCTTGGCCGAGTTGGGCGAGCTGGCCAAGACGCCGGAAGCGAACATCATCAAGCTGCCGAATATCAGCGCGTCACTGCCCCAACTCCAAGAGACGATCAAGGAATTGCAGAACCAGGGCTACAAGCTGCCCGAGTATCCGGAAAATCCGAAAGACGATAAAGAGAAGGACATCAAGTCCCGTTACGACAAGGTCAAGGGCAGCGCCGTCAACCCGGTGCTGCGCGAGGGCAATTCTGATCGCCGCGCGCCGCTCTCCGTGAAGGCCCATACCAGGAAGCACCCGCATAAGATGGGAGCGTGGAGTCCGGATTCAAAAACGCACGTCGCCCATATGAAGAGCGGGGACTTCCGGTCGAACGAAAAGTCGATGACGATGGACGCGGCGACCGATGCGCGGATCGAGTTTGTCGGCCAGGACGGCAAAACGACCGTGCTCAAGCCGAAAGTGGCATTGCAAGCCGGGGAAGTCATCGATGCCACGTACATGAGCAAACGGGCGCTACGGCAATTTCTTGAGGAGCAGATCGAAGACGCCCAAAAGCAGGGAGTGTTGTTTTCGCTTCATATGAAGGCCACCATGATGAAGGTCTCGGACCCGAAGATCTTCGGTCATGCTGTGACGGTCTATTACAAGGACGTGTTCGAGAAGCATGCGGCCACATTCCAGAAGCTGGGGGTCGATCCGGATAACGGCCTTGGTGATGTCTATAGCAAGATTAAGTCGCTGCCGGAAGATCAGCGCAAAGCCATTGAAGCCGATATCCAGGCGGTCTACAAGAAGCGTCCGCCCATGGCGATGGTGAATTCTGACAAGGGCATTACCAATCTGCACGTGCCCAGCGATATCATCATCGATGCCTCGATGCCCCCGGTCATTCGGGACTCAGGCAAGATGTGGGGCCCTGACGGCAAGGCGTATGACGCGAAGTGTGTGATCCCCGATGCCAGCTATGCGCCGATCTATCAAGAAGTCATCGATTCCTGTAAGAAGCATGGAGCGCTTGATCCGAAGACGATGGGAAGCGTGCCCAACGTCGGCTTGATGGCTCAGGCGGCGGAAGAGTACGGATCACACGACAAGACCTTCAAAGCAACGGGTAACGGCACGATGCGGGTTGTCGATGCAACGGGCAAGACCTTGTTGGAGCACAAAGTGGAAGAAGGCGATATCTGGCGGATGTGCCAGGTGAAGGATGCGCCGATTCAAGACTGGGTCAAACTGGCGGTGAACCGCGCAAAAGCCACCGGCGCCATGGCGATTTTCTGGCTGAACAAGGATCGGGCGCACGATGCGCAATTAATCACGAAGGTCGAACGGTATTTGAAGAATCATGATACCAAGGGGCTCGACATCCGGATCATGCCGCCGGCTGAGGCGATTCGTCTTTCGCTGGAACGGATCAGAGAGGGAAAAGACACGATTTCGGTCACAGGGAATGTCTTGCGCGACTATCTGACCGACCTGTTCCCGATCCTCGAAATCGGGACCAGCGCCAAGATGCTCTCCATCGTTCCACTGTTGAACGGCGGCGGTCTGTTCGAAACCGGCGCGGGGGGCTCGGCCCCGAAGCACGTGCAGCAGTTCCAGGAAGAAGGCTATCTACGGTGGGATTCGCTCGGCGAGTTCCTGGCCCTAGCCGCTTCGCTGGAGCATCTGGCAAAGGTCGGGAACAATCATGCCGCCAAAGTATTGGCCGATGCGCTCGACCAGGCCAACGCGAAGTTCCTGGAGAGCAATAAGTCTCCGGCCCGGAAGGTCGGGGAGATCGACAACCGCGGCAGCCACTTCTACTTGGCGCTCTACTGGGCCCAGGCATTGGCGGCACAGACGCAGGATAAGAAGATCGCGGAGAAGTTTGCGAAGATCGCCAAGGATCTGAGCGAGAATGAAAAGAAGATCGACGGAGAATTGCTCGCGGCGCAGGGCAAGCCACAGGACGTGGGCGGGTATTATCACCCGGACGATGCTAAGGCTGCCAAGGCGATGCGCCCGAGCGCAACGCTGAATGCAATCATCGACTCGTTCGCCTAAACGCGGTGAGGAGTGAGGAGTAAGGAGTCAGGGGTGAGGTGTGACCTTACCCCTGACCCTTCACCCCGTACAGGTATAAAGATGGCTCAAGAAGACACCAATATCATCGACCAGCCTGAGGTGCTCACGCATCGGATGGTGACGATCGAAATTTCCGGCAAGCAGTACGAGGTGCCGGAGGGGATTACGGTCGTGAAGGCCATGTGGTATGCCGGTCAGGAAGTCGTCCGTGGCATCGGATGCCTGGGCGGGTTCTGCGGAGCCTGCGCCACATATTATCGAACCAAGGACGACCCCAAGGTGCGGACCTGCCTGGCCTGCCAGACCGCTGTGCAGGACGGCATGTCGTTTACGATGATGCCGCCGTTTCCCGCGCGCAAAGCGCTCTACGATATTCAAACCCTCAAAGATCCGAAGCAGGATCTTTTCAATCTGTATCCGGAAGCCCCGCTCTGCCGGAATTGCAATGCCTGCACGGAAGCCTGCCCGCAGAAGATCGACGTGCGCGAAGGGGTCTGGAAGGCGGTCTTCGGCGATTTTCAGAACGTGTCGGAAATGTTCATGGACTGTGTGATGTGCGGCATGTGTACGCCTGTCTGCATCGCGGACATCGCGCCGAATCTCGTGGCCCTTTACGTCAGCCGCGCGCAAGGGGCGCATTTCACCGAGAAGCCGGCTGGATTGGATCAGCGCATCAAGGAAATCCAAGACGGCCGTTTCAGCGACGAGTGGAGCAGGGTTCTCGCGATGAATGAGAAAGAGCTGGCCGAGCACTGCGCCACAGTAAAATGATGCACCAAAGGCACGGATCACCCCTTACCCCTTACCCCTCACACCTTACGTCGTAAGCTATGGATATTCACGCGCTCCAGCAAATCGTACACAAGACTCGAGATGCCAGACGGAAACAGACATTTCCGAAATTTAATCCTGCCGAGCGCGATCAACTGATTCACAAGTATCATCCCGACTTTCGCGCCAGCGCCTATCGGCCTATTCGATTCGGCCCCAATGAAGGGGACAAGACCGTCGTCGAGCTGGCGGCCTTGCTGGAGGGCGACAGTCCCATCCAGGATGGGGCCGAGCTCACGCCGCACCATCGCACCGATGTGTTGGTCATCGGCGGAGGCGGGGCCGGTTGTGCGGCGGCATTGCACGCGCATGGAGCAGGCGCCAAAGTCATTCTGGCGACCAAGTTGCGGCTGGCCGACTCCAACAGCGTGATGGCGCAAGGGGGGATGCAGATCTCCGTCGCGCCTGAAGATTCACCGGTTACCCATTTCCTCGACACCCTCAAGGGCGGCCATATGCAGAACGACCATGAGCTGCTCAAGGTGATGGTCGAAGAGGGGCCTTCGATTGCCAAGTGGCTGATCAGTCTCGGTGTACTGTTCGATCGGCAGGCCGACGGCAATTTGCACGTGAAGAAGGGCGGCGGCAGCTCCAAACCCCGCCTGCTGACCTGCTCAGACTACACCGGTCTGGAAATCATGCGGGTGCTCAAGGATGAAGTCCTCAATCAGAAGATCCAGTTGTTGGAGTTCTCCGCGGCGATCGAGCTGCTCAGCGACGACGAAGGGCGTTGCACCGGCGCGATCTTCAAGGATCTGGACAATCATCAGCATGTCGTTGTCGCGGCCAAGACGGTCATTCTGGCGACCGGTGGAATCGGCCGGCTCCACATTCAAGGGTTTCCGACGAGCAACCACTATGGCGCAACGGGAGACGGCCTGTGTCTGAGCTACCGGATGGGAGCCAAGTTGGCCCATATCGACACGTTCCAATACCATCCCTCAGGCGCGGTCTACCCGGAACAATTGATCGGCGCTTTGGTCACGGAAGGGATCAGGTCCGAGGGCGGCCATCTCGTCAATGCCAAGGGCGACCGGTTTGTGAACGAACTTGATACGCGCGATGTGGTGTCCTCCTCGATCATCCGCGAATGCGAAGAAGGCCGTGGCATCCGGACCATGTCGGGACGGGTGGGAGTATGGCTGGACACGCCGCTGCTGGATGCCGAGCATGGGCCGGGGACGGTCGAGAAACATTTTCCCGCGATGATGCTTCAGTTCGAGCGGTTCGGTATCGACATCAGCAAAGACCCGGTGCTCATCTATCCCACGTTGCACTACCAGAACGGCGGAGTGAAGATCGATACGAATTCGGAAACGAACGTGAAGAATCTTTTCGTGGCGGGCGAGGCGTCAGGGGGCTTGCACGGGCGCAATCGGTTGATGGGAAATTCGTTGCTCGATTTGATGGTCTATGGAAAACGGTCCGGGTTGACTGCCGCCTCACGCGCCGCATCGATGAAGCAAGGGGCGCTGACGCTCAAACATTTGCAACGGTATCGGTCGGAAGCCAAGCAGCATGGGAATGTCAGCGGTGTCATCTCGCCGATGATCTTGCCGGCGTACACCAGGAAAGCATAAAGAGCGTATGGCGTATAGCTGATAGCGTACGGCAAGAAAGCCTCACTGCTGTCAGTCCATGCCATAAGCTATTAGCCATCAGCCATTAGCTCTTTGAGGTCAACATGAATGTGCATGAGTTTCAGGCCAAGTCGTTGTTCGCCCAGTTCGGTGTGCCGGTTCCGCGTGGAAAGGAGATCACCTCTCCCGAAGCCGCGACAGCCTGGGCCAACGAGCTGAACACGCCGGTCTTCGTCGTGAAGGCGCAGATCCATGCGGGCGGACGCGGCAAGGCGGGCGGCGTCAAGATCACCAAAGACAAGAGCGCCGTCGCCGGTTTTGCCAAGGAACTCATCGGCAAAACACTGGTCACGCACCAGACCGGCCCCAAAGGCCGCACGGTCCATCGTCTGTTGATGGAGGAAGGCGCGAACATCGCCAAGGAACTGTATCTCTCGATCCTCGTTGATCGCGACACGGGCTGGCCGATTTTTATCGCGAGCACTGAGGGCGGGATGGAGATCGAGGAAGTCGCGGCCCACACACCGGAAAAGATCATCAAGGAGCTGATCGATCCCGCCGTGGGGTTCCAGGGCTACAACGGACGAAACATCGCGTTCGCGCTCGGTCTGCAGAATCTCGAACCGGCCGTGATGGGTCCCTTCACCAAGATGCTGGGTAACCTGTATCGTCTTTTCATGGAAAAGAATTGCGCGCTCGTCGAGATCAATCCGCTCATCATCACGAAAGAAAAGACCGTTGTGGCATTGGACGGCAAGGTGTCGTTCGACGACAACGGGCTGTTTAAGCATGAAGACGTACAGAAGATGCGGGATCTGAACGAGGAAGAGCCGCTGGAAATCGAAGCGACAGCCAACAATCTGAACTATGTCAAGCTCGACGGCAATATCGGGTGCATGGTGAACGGCGCGGGGCTCGCCATGGCGACGATGGATGTCATCAAGCTGGCCGGCAGCGAGCCGGCCAATTTCCTGGATGTCGGCGGCGGGGCGACGAAGGAGACGGTGGCGGCCGGGTTTCGCATTTTGCTGAAAGACCCCAACGTCAAAGGTATCTTCATTAACATCTTCGGCGGCATTGTGCGTTGCGAACGGATCGCACACGGGGTGATCGAAGCGGCCAAAGAAGTGAAGATCAATGTGCCCTTGGTCGTTCGTTTGCAAGGGACGAATGCGGAAGAAGGCCGCAAACTGCTGGCCGACTCCGGCCTGAAGCTGGAAGTGGCCAACGATTTGTGGGAAGCGGCGCAGAAGATTGTGAGATTGACGGGCAAAGCGGCGTAAGAAGAAGAGTGCCGGGCCGGGTCTCAGTGCTCGCTAACCGCGCACGCAAGATCGATGAGATTATCGGAAATCGGGCGGTGCTCGGTGGATGCGCGCAGTATGAGATCCGGCCCAGCACTCTTCTAGAGTGAAGAACAGGAAAAGAGGTTAATCGTGAGCATTCTCGTCAATAAGAATACGCGGGTGGTGGTGCAGGGGATTACGGGCAAGGAAGGCTCGTTCCATGCCACTCAATGCAAAGCCTATGGAACGAAGGTCGTGGCGGGTGTCACGCCCGGGAAGGCGGGGCAGGAGGTCGAGGGGATTCCCGTCTTCAATACCGTCCGTGATGCGGTCAAGAATGAGCAGTGCGACACGTCGCTGATTTTCGTACCGCCGCCATTCTGTGCCGATGCGATTCTGGAAGCAGCCGATGCCGGTGTAAAGCTGATCATCTGCATCACAGAAGGCATTCCGGTGAACGACATGGTGAGGGTGAA
>MSXM01000044.1:21026-29924 GCA_002083565.1 Nitrospira sp. ST-bin4
GCCAAGATCGGCATCATGCCGGGATTTATCCATAAGAAGGGTGTGGTGGGAGTGGTTTCCCGCAGCGGGACCCTGACCTACGAGGCCGTGCATCAACTCTCGACCCTTGGATTGGGCGAAACGACCTGCGTGGGCATCGGCGGCGATCCGGTCAACGGGACCGGTTTCGTCGATGTGCTGCCGCTGTTTGAAAAGGATCCCGAGACGCACGCCATCGTCATGATCGGTGAAATCGGCGGCGACGCTGAGGAGAAAGCAGCTGAATTCATCAAGAAACATGTCAAGAAGCCGGTTGTCAGCTTTATCGCTGGGATCACCGCGCCTCCCGGTCGGCGGATGGGCCATGCGGGCGCGATCATTTCAGGCGGCAAAGGCACGGCGACTGAGAAGATGAAGGCCCTCGAAACAGCCGGCGTAACGGTCGTCAAGAACCCGGCTGAAATCGGAAACGCGGTAAAGAAGGCGCTGGGACGATAAATCTTCCACGGCGGGTTCTTCTGTTAGCCCGCATGATTCACGAGCACTTCTGCTGCANNCTGCAATCGCCGATCCGCTGCTGCGATAGGCCTTCGGTCGGCGGGCTCCACCTTCGGTCCTTCGGCGTACTGCACGAGTACGTCTCAGGATCGCTGGCCCCGCGCGCCGCTCTCGCGACGAACTGTCATGAACCACGCGGGCTAGCACCCTCCTCCGTTCCAATTGACTGCGAGCTGTCCCCTGCGGATGCTCTCTCTGTTCCAGAGGCCGAGCTATAAGGTTGACAACCATCAGGTCGGTCAACGCCAGAAGCGTACAGGACTCCACCCCGGTTAGCCGATCCGGCAGCAGTGTGAGCAGATTCACGCCGGTCATGGTGACAACCATGAGCCGGTGTGGATTGCGGCCTGATTTTGACGAACAGGGGCATGTCCCTCTTCTCGAATGCTCTCGCTGAGACATTGGATTTAACGATAGCTCTAATTTGTTTTATCTATTTTCAAAACTGAAGGGGGGATTGCTACTGTTGGCGCCGTCCGCCTCCACGATGGGAAAGCGTATTCCTTCGTGGTCATGTTGGTGTCAACTATTCTGGCTCTCATGCCAATGGTCACAACAGCAAGAACAGAGAGCAGTTCGAGCGCGATGAAGGCAGGATGGCCTTGCTCGGCTCCCTTGGTTCTCCAAGAAATACCGACTCGCACCAGTCGTTGCGATCACAACTCGTCGAATAACATGTTTTCTTTACCGTGGGAGGGTGATGAATGAAAACGAGAATTTCGGCGATGATTTTCCTTCTGTGCGTAGTCGGTTTTTCTCAGTCTGTTCGCGCGAATGATGAGCTGCCCACGATCTCATCGGGGACGATCGAGCCCTATATGTCTTTTATGGCGGGTGTGGCAATACCGAACAGCCCGAATATCACATTCAATGACGGGTCGTCGCCCAATACGGTGGAGGATGTCGACTATCAGACGAAACAGTCGATCGGGGGCAATGCGGGCGTCTGGTTTCCCACCAGAAACGCGTTGGCGGGATTTGATGTCGGTGTGGAAGTCACCGGATTTGTGTGGTATCCGGACATCGCCTGCTGTCAGGAAAATGTGAATGGAGTATTTGCAACTAATGGAGCAGGCCCATATTTTGAGGGCACCACGACTGAAAAGCAAGGCATCTACATCGGTCCCAATCTTATGATTCGCTACCCGATGGGGATTTCCGAGGCTTATCCCAACGGGCGGTGGTTTCCGTACATCGGGGGCGGCGCGGGAGCGCACCAGATGTCGTTTAGGCCGGGAGGTTTCCGGGGGGCTGGATTTTCAAACGCCATCACCGACCAGCGGAATACGACGATCGGGTTTCTGGCAGTGGGAGGAGTCAAAGCGCATCTCTTCAAGTACGTAGCTGCGTTTGCTGAGGCAAAGTATGTGATCGCTGATCATGACGCGCTGGGGACGGATCGCTACGGGGCGTCCACAGTTGGCGGTCAAGATCAAGTTATCAATGATTACACAGCCAATATCCGGACGATTCATGTGCATGTGGGCCTGTCGATTCACTTTGACATCAGGCCGTAGGGTCGTAAGAGAAGAGTAACTTCTCCGGTTGTTTTCGGCGCGGCCAGGCTCTGGCCGCGCCGTTTTTTTGCCCACTCCATCGCTGCAGTCTCGTGTCTCTCTGATTCATGCCTGCTTCTGCGTGCCGATCTTCGTTACTCGCATCTCGTGGAGCGGGCCGTGCAGTAGGTCGAAAGAGTCTATAGCTGATGGCGTATAACAACGAGCTGCGAAATGCGATTCGCGAGATACGTTCGCCGTGCGGATGGGTGGAGCAGGATTCTACAAGCGATGGGCCTGGGACGGTTCGCCAGGCGAAGCGGGAGTCGTTCGGGTCTCCAGCAAAGCGGTCAGTTGTTCCCACACGACGCGGTCCAATCGGTCGCGGGTGATCGTCGGCAATCGAATGAATTCGACCCCGAATGTCTGCTCACGCACCCACCGGATTTTCCCCAGTTCGATGAACAGTGACATGGTTGGATCCGGCAGGATGACGCTCAATTTGACATAGCTATCAGCCAGGACAGCCTGGTCACAGACAATCGAACAGCCGGTAAGCGAGAGGTCTGAGACCGTCCCTTCGCCCACGAAGGGCGCCCCCCCAAAAATAACCGGGTAGATGACGGGATATCGATGATAGGCACGGGAGTCCGGTGTGGTCTGCGCCATGCTGGGTTCCTCCGTTGAGGCAGTGTACCGCGGCGCGCCGATCAGTCCTATCCCTCGGAGGAGGGGGCTTCAACATAAGTGTGGAAATCTTGGCGAGAGAAACCGAGACAGGTGTGATGTGTCAACGATAACAAGAGCGTCTGCTGTGATATTTAACGAGGACTGTTGGGCGGCGTGATCGGGCGCTCAAGACGTTCCAGGATATCTTGTTTGAGCCTCGTGGGTTCTTCAATCCGATTGTCACGTTGCAGCGTATTGATTTCTCTAGCTTTTCTGGCATTGAGTTCGATGATGTCCGCGTCATCACGGACGAGATGCGGGGTAAGAAAGACGAGGAGATTGAGTTTCTCCACCGTGCGGGTCTGGGATTTAAAGAGCCACCCCAGCCAGGGAATGTCTCCAAAAAACGGAACTTTTCTCTCGCTGATCGTGATGTTGTCACGGACCAATCCACCCACAACCAGCGTCTGTTGATCGTGCGCGATGGTGGTTGTTTCCATGGAGCGTTTTGTCGTGGTGGGGCCGACCGGGATGGTGGCGGTGCCGGAGCCGATGGTTTGGGCCACATTGTCGGCGATGGCGGTGATCTCTTGCTTGATTTCAAGGCGGATAAGGTCGTCTTCGAGTACCTGGGGCGTCAGTTCCAACGTGACGCCCACGTCTTTCCGTTCGATGGTGACCAGTGTGCCTCCGGTGATGCCCTGGGCTTGCCCGGTCGGAAACGGCCGATTTTCTCCGACGACGATCTTGGCTTTCTGATTGTCCGCAGCCAGCACCTGCGGGGTGGAGAGGATGTTGGTGTCGGTCATGTTCATCAGAAACTGCATGAAGGCGCGGACATTGACCGTATTCAACACGGTCGTGGCGCCGCCTGTGGCGCCGCCTGCGGCGATGCCGCTGATGGCCTGCGCCACGGACGCGAGATCTTCCGGCGCCCGATTGAATCCAATGAGGCCTTGAAGGAACCCCTCTTTTCCCGCGCTGAGCACTTGTGTGGGATCGGTTCCGATTTGTCTCAGCCGGTCGACTTGTACTTCGAGGATGACCGCTTCCACGAATACCTGTTTCCGCTTGACGTCGAGCTCACGAATGACCGATTGAAGCCGGCTGTAGGCGGATTTCGCGGCACTGATGATAATGGAATTCGTCGGCTTATCGGCAAAGACCTGAACCGGCGCCTCAAATTCCGTCAGCGGCCTGATCGGAGGCCTGACGCCAGGAGCCGTCTGGGCGACGGTTTGTGAGCGCGCAACTAAGTTGGTTAAGACGGCGGCGAGATCCGTGGCATTGGCATTCTTGAGTTTATAGACATACACCCCGCGTTCCGGGGGAAGGTCGCCCATTTGTACGATCTGATGGGTGTTTCCTTTGGGGACCACGGCCAGGCGCGCGACTTCCAGCGCTGCCACAAACATACTGTAGGCCTGATCCGGTGTGACTTTCGTTGGAGAATAGACGGAAATCTTTCCCCCCTGTTTCTTGATCGTTTCATCCAGGACAAAGTTTTTCCCCGTGATCTCGCTGATAAAGCGAACAAGGACAGGAATATCCACATCGTTGAAATCCAGCGCAATTTTGGCCGACGGAGCGTTCGCGCCCTCGGCCCGGATGGTTTGCGGACAGATCAGCGAGGCAACCAGCAGCAGGGCGCTGAAACTGGGTCCCAATCTCCTGATCACCGTTCTCGCGTGTTCGAAGCAAGCATCGAGCCGTATCACAAACGCATCTCTCCCCATCCAACTGAGGTGTTGGTCTTTATCTGACATTCCGACCGTATCATAGGCGCATTAAGGGACACAATCAAAGCTATGTTTTCATTGTGAGTTGTACGATTCACAATGAATTCACAAGGCCGGCGGCCGATATGGGTCTATTGTCGACTCAGTATTGATCAGAGAAAAGCCGATAAAGAGCAGACCATACCTGAGGCTGTCGATGCACAATGGACCACAGCATTCTACAGGATAAAGTGCAGGCATTCGCGCAGCGGCTGCTCCAGGAGGCACAGGGGGATCCGGTGCGGGCGCTGGGGCTGCTTGTTCTGGTTCTCGACGGGGCGGAGATGGAGTCGGCGGAGCATGCGCACCGGCTGGTGGCCGAAGTGCGTCAAGCGTTGATGCCGTCGCATCCTAGTGAAATGGGACGTCCTGTTCAGCATCTAGCCGGGGAGGTGTCATGGGAGGGCGTACAACACTGCCTTCGTTGTGCGACGGTTCTGGCGCGCAAGGACCATGGACAAGGAGCCCCGTTCGCAACAGGGCACGTGTATCAGATCGGCACGCGGTTTACATCGGAGAAATTCGACGAGTTTGATGTCTGTAGGTAGCCCTATTGTGGTTTGGCACTGAATCCTGCGACAGGTCGCCCACCGATCCGCAAGAACATCTTTCACTGCCTCTGTTTGTCATCAGCCGTTCAAAAATGGAGCCATGAGCTACCTGTCCGGCCGGGAGATTATGGTAACCCCTCAATTTTCAGGGTGTTTGAGCCTGATGGTTTCAATGCCGATAGGCATTGGGCTTGCAGCCTCTTACCAGGTTTCCCCTCTGGCGATGAATCAATGTTCGGCGGCAGGCTTGACGAGTTGGATGTCGGCGGCTCGAGCGCATTCCAACAATTCAGAGATCTGCTAAGGTTGTACCGTGCGTACCGATAAAAAAACTACTCAAAAAACAGATAAGAAGTCGGGACGGAGCGGTTTCAAGCAGAGCGCTGTCGGCTACGGTAAGAAGACCGTTCTGCTTGAAGAAGCGATCACCCAAATGAATATGGGCCGGTATGGCCGGTCTTCAGCGGCGCTGAAGGAGTTATTGGCGCTGGATCCACATAATATGGAGGCGCGCCGCCTCTTTGCGACGTTGCACCTCCGTGTGGGAAGTCTGATTCTGGCAAGGCAGGCCTTCGATTCGCTCATCGACGAAGCATTCGTCCGGCAGGATTATTGGCTCGCAGAATCCTTGCTGCGGGAATATTTGGCGGCCGGTCCGCGCTGCGTGCCCTACCTGGAGAAACTGGGGTCTATTCTGCAGGATAAAGGGGAGATGCTTGAGGCCGTCATCGAATACGGCAAGGCCGTCGACATTCTGATTGAGGATCCCGACCCTGAGCATCCTGACCGAGCCTCACAGCTCTACGAGAAGATCAAAGAGCTTGCTCCGGGGAGCCCTGTCGATGTTCGGTTGGCCGGCTGTGTCGATCCGCAAACAGGGAAATTTACCGTTCGTCCACCGGCTGAAGTCGCGCCGTATGTTCCTTCAATGGACGAGGATGGCGCCGCGCCGAGTGTCTCCGAATCCATCGCTGAATCGACGCCCTGGGGGGAACCAGACAATTCGTCAGCAGAGCAGGCGTCTGCTGATGCTGTGCATCTTCAAAGTGCGCCGGAGGATGTGAGCGCGGGCTTGCCACGGGAAGAGCAAGGGTTCGTCGATGCGCCGTTGCCTCATGATCCGTCGATGAATGGGCATGGCTCGATCGATTTCGATCCCAGATCGGTCTCATCACAGTCGGAAGACCCTGCTCTTCCTGCAACGGAGCCGGTTCAAGCCCGGGACAGCCAGTCGCTGGACATTCAGCAGGAGACTGCGCCGCAATCGGTCCCAACACCGATGCCGTGGGACGAGGTTCAGGAGACGACAGTCAGGATTCCGGATCAGCTGAGTGCGGAATCGGCGGATACGCTGTCATCTCCGCTTGGGCCGGATCAGAGTCCAGCGAGCCTGGCTGCAGGGGCGAGCGGAGAAGAGTTGTCCTGGGACTCGGTCTTCCAGAACACATTGAAGGTCGGAATCGCGGCCCCTGTTTCACAGCCGCCTTTGTACGGACAGGAAGTCGATCCCGGCACGATTGAAATTGAGGAAGCTGCGCGCACGACATCGCCCCTGAGTGTGGCGGCGGCCTCGTCTGAAGCTGCCCCAATGCCCTGGGATCAGGTTCAGGAATCCGCCATTGTCATTCCTCGCCAGCAGGTGGAGGAATCGGTCGCTGAATCTCCGGTCGAGCAGGCGCCTGCAGTTCACCCGGAACCGGTTTATACGCAGGATCCTCCGCTCTCCGTTCTTTCAACCGCCGATGGCGCGTCGGAAGCGGACACCTTTTCCATCATGGGATCGTCGCCTGCTCCGTTTCTGTCCGAAGCGGCCCCTGTTCCGGCGGACTTCTCTTCAGCCGTTGCCCCCGCAGCCAATCAAGCCGCCGACGGAGCAGTGGACGAGCAGCCTTCCACCTTTGCCTTTGCCGGAGAGCCTCGGCAGTCCTTGGAACAGGTGGCGCCCGATCCGCAGTGGGTTTCCGAAGGGAACCCGCTACCGGCTGCGGACGTCGCTCCGCTCAATCTCCAATCTGAAAATGTTGCCATCTCACCAACTGGAGATTCTGTCGAACCTGGGCTCGCTTCTCAGGGAGGCATGTCGGGATCTCATGTGGAGCCGATACCAAAGACGGCTGGTTCGTGGGCGATTCTCGATGAAATGCCTGATCGTCAGGCCGAACATGAGGAGCCAAACCCGGTATTGGTGGAAGAAAAAGCTCCTTTTGAGCCTGTGCCGGCGCCGAAGGAATGGATCAAAACCAGCGAGTCTATTCGGTTCGCCGGAGAGTCTTCGACTTCTCCGATGTTGGAGGCAGAGCCGAATGCACCTGTGTGGGGAGAGCCGAGTACGATTTATTCTGCACAGGGTGCCGCCGGTGTTTTGTCCGAATCACCGGATCTGCACAGGCAGACGGATACACGAGAACGCACGACACAACCAAAGCCGCGCCCCAAACTGCCATCAAGGCTCACTCGTCTCGGTATTGCTCTATCCAGTTTTATTCGATCCTGCTTCTCCACGACACGCGCGATTGTCATGTCCGTCGTTGCGCTGGTGGTACTTTCATGTACGCTGGTGGTGCTGGGAATCGGAGCCTTAGGATTGGTATGGGCCATTATGGAAGAGCCCCCGTCTTCCTCGTTCGGCAACTTGACCACCAGCCCGCAGCGAAGGGTGTCGGACATCAATAAGAACGGGTACCTGCTCCTGCTGGGATTCGACGCGCCTCGCGGGCAAGACCCTATTCAAGCCGGATATGAACGAAAGCCCGATTTGCATGATGCAGATAAAGCGTTAGCCTGCCTTGGAGGCGCCAGTGACGGCCCACCACCTACAGGGCAATCAGATGTGTCTGCGAAGGCCCTGAGCGGATGGTTCAAAGGATCGGACCCTGCTGGCCGATTCAAGTTGCACCGTGACTCTATCGGTAAGTTGGCGGGGCAGACGGGGCCGATGCTGAGCCGGTATGGACAATGGCATAAGCTGTCATTTGAAGATTGGGGCTATGGCCAGGGCATCAGTCCGCCTTGCGCCGAGATCAACTTTGCGCATCGCCTGTATGTGGCGGAAGGGTTTGCTCAGGGGACCGATACCGGAATCGATCGGCTTGAAATGGATCTGGAAGCCTGGCGCATTGCGTTGGGCCAGGCCAGGACGCTTCCGGTGAAAACCCTGGCGCTCCAAGCTATGAATGACGACATCACGGTTGCCTCCGGGCTTCTGATATCGTCGGATTTTGACGGGAAATATCTGGGGCGTCTCGCGAAAATGCTGCGCCCGCTCGATCAGGACGAGCTGTCGGTTCGTTGGCCGATGCAGAGTGAGTTGGTCCATGCGGCAAAGAGCTTCGATGCCCAATTGAAGGTGGCAAAGGAGAAAAAACAAACGGTGCCGGCGGCCGTCGCGTCATTTCTTCCACTGCCGAAACAGCGGCGGCTCAACGACTATGCAGACTATTATGAAGCGTCCTCCAAGGCGTCGGCCGAGGGGCAGTATGGCGCCCTGCCGAGATGGAGCAATTATATTTCCTTTCCAGCAGATTCACTGAAAGACTATCTTGTGAATCCAGTCGAAAATGTCATTGGGCTGGAACCGTTGGCGCCCTGGGATCTCTACAATGGGTTGGTCGTCGATGTGGAGGCGCATTTGCGTCTTGCCAGTTTGCAGGCGTGGATACGTCGGGGTCCTCAGGATGCCGAGCTGCTGCCTCGCATCGCCAAGGCCGGGCAGAAATTCTATGATCCATATACCGGGTTCCCGATGCTGGTGAATCTCAAGAAACGTGTGCTGTATAGCGTCGGACACGACGGCAAAGACCAGGATGGCGATTTGCAGTCCGATGTGGTAGTCGCGATCCCGGTCAATTAGCAGGATGCTGAAAAAGT
>MSXM01000044.1:29958-40703 GCA_002083565.1 Nitrospira sp. ST-bin4
AAGCGTACGCCTCGCCTCTTCGTTCGCTGCGGCCTTGCTGGACGGCCATTTTGAGCATCCTTGATGACACATTGGTGTCGCCTCGACCTTCGAGCCTATAATGACCACAGGGGTTAATACGAGTTTTTCCGCAACCTGTTAGAGAGACATCTCACCATAGGTTTCTTCCGAACCCGCCAACTTCGCGTCGATCTCTTCGCATAGTCCGTAGCCATTCGGGCTTGACACTCGTAGTGGTATTTCACACAATCGCTTTTCCTCTGACGCCGGACAGGAATGAGCCATGGCGCGACCGACTCCATTTCACAATGATTCTGCAATGAGACAGGGCAAGGTGTTCTCTACTCCCATCCCAACGCAGGTCATTTCCAACGAAGAATTTACGCCCATCGGGCAGACTTCGGATCAGGTCCGACTCGAACAGGCGGCCGCCGCACTCGTGGAGCGGACCGCAGCCCGCCGGGGGCTGACGCGCCGTGACTTTCTCAAGACCACCGGAGGCATGGCCGGGGCATTGATGGCGATGAATGCCGTATTCGGTCGTTTCTTCAACGTCGGCGAGGTCGAACTGTTTGAACATGCGGCGTTTGCTGAACAGCAGGGCGTTCCCTATTTCATCTTCGACGTGCAGACCCACTATGTCGGCTCTCAATATGATCCGGCCGACGCCGAATCTAAACGGAAAGGCGCAGTGTCCAAGCAGGCGCTGCTGGCGCTGCGGCGGTTTATTCGTGAAGCCGGTCTCAATCCGAAACTGAAAGACGACCGGGGCACGATCGATGATCTGTCATGGAAGAATTTCGTGAAAGAGGTGTTTCTTGACAGCGAGACCGCCATCGGCCTGATCAGTACGCCCCCCGGGCCGTATCCGCAGGAAGCGGTGGTGCCGCCGAAGGAAATGGCGCATATTCGGGACGAGATCAACCGCGTGGCGGGCTCTCGACGGATGCTCGCGCATGGGCTGGCGACGCCGCAGTTGGGCGCAGCGGATCTGGACTTCATGGCGATGCAGGTTGAAACCCTGAACGTCGACGCGTGGAAGTGCTACACCGGCTCCTGTCCCAAAGGATTCGACCGAGGCTGGCGGATGGACGATGAGGTGATCGCCTATCCGATGCTGGCGCAGGCCAGGAAATTACACGTGAAACGCGTGTGTGTGCACAAAGGATTGCCGCTCGGCCCGGTGCCGGACTACAACCATCCGAGAGACTTGATCAAAGCTGCCAAAGATTTCCCTGATATCGACTTTCTGGTGTATCACTCGGGGTTTAGAGGTGCGGCATCGGTGGATGAGGTGTTTGCGAAGACCGGTGAGATCCCCTGGACCACGGAATTCTGCCGCATGAAACAGAAGGAGCCGGGTATCTCCAATATCTATATGGAACTCGGTTCGACGTTCGCGCAACTGGTGACGACCTATCCGATGGTGTGCGCCCATTTGCTGGGGCAGATCATTGAGGGGTTCGGCGCCGATCATGTGCTGTGGGGGACGGATTCCATCTGGTACGGGACACCTCAATGGCAGATTGAAGCATTCCGGCGATTCCAAATCCCGGATCAACTCATCGAGACATATCGCTATCAGCCTCTTACTCGCCGGGTGAAAGAGCAGATTTTCGGGTTGAACGCGGCGCGGGTTTTCGGCATCGACGCGGCAGCGAAGCGGAACGAGTTGCCGATGGATGTGCTGGGGCGGCTGAGAATGAGCTATCTGGAGGAAGGGCCGGAGCCGAGCTTTCGGGCGTACGGATGGGTGGCGGGGTGAACGGGACAGAGCAGGTCGTGTCTGCCGCTCGCGCACCGCGCACGCAAGTGTGATTTGAAAGCCAGACAATGGGCGGTGCTCGGTGCATGCGCGCAACCAGATATCAACCGGCCCTGTTCCCTTGATGATGTGAGAATAAGAACGAAGGAGAAATTACATGAGAAGTGAAATTTTGTATCCCGGGGCATTTCCGATGGTGCGGGTCGAACTCGCGGCGGGAGAGCATATCAAGGCTGAATCCGGGGCCATGGTGGCGTCTTCTCCGACGATCGACATCGAAAGCAAGATGGAAGGCGGGTTTCTCGGGGCCCTCTCACGCAAGCTGCTCACAGGCGAGAAGTTTTTCTTTCAAACGTTGCGGGCGAGCCGCGGTCCGGGAGAAGTCTTGTTGGCGCCGACGGTGCCAGGAGAAATCATCGTGCTGGAGCTCGACGGCGTGAATGAGTACATGGTTCAGAAAGACGGCTTTCTGGCCGGCGCCGATTCCGTGGCCATCGAGAGCAAGATGCAGAGCCTGACCCGTGGACTTATGGGAGGGGAAGGTTTCTTTCTTCTAAAAATCGGCGGCAAAGGGACGTTGATTTTGAACAGCTTCGGAGCCATTCATAAGGTCGAATTGAAACCGGATCAGGAATACATCGTCGACAATAGTCACCTTGTGGCGTGGTCCTCGACGACCTCCTACAATATCGAAAAGGCCGCTTCAGGGTGGGTGGCGAGTTTCACGTCCGGTGAAGGGTTTGTCTGCCGGTTTCGAGGACCGGGTGTGGTCTATATCCAAAGCCGCAACCCCGGCAGCTTCGGAGCCTGGGTCAGGCAGTTCATCCCGGTTTCAGAATGACGAGTGACCTTTGACCAATCCTATGTCGGCTGACCCCAATGCCCTCTGTTTCGGCCAGGAGTTTCCCGCGAGCGGCGAGCCTTGCCTGGTTCAGGTCGAAGATCACGGGATCACGGTCATGTTCCTGTCCGGCGCCGCCCAAGGCCGATCGGAATCGGCTTCATTTTCAGCATTAACGGTTGCTGCAGGTGGATTCGATCACGACCAGCTTGTTGTGAGATGGTTTGGTGCAGCCGGGGAGCGGACACTCTATCTCAAGCATCCCGATGTGATTCGCGCATTCCGTCAGGCGGCTCCTGATCAGTTGCGTGCTCCGCTCGATCGTGCTGCGGAACATGTCCGTCAGGCGCGTCACCGGCGTCGGACAGTTTGGAGCATGATCGGGGGGGGCGTGCTGGCTCTCTCGTTGGGACTGTGGTTCGGGTCCGATCTGCTGGTTGAAATGGCCGTCGATCGGATCCCGGTAGAGTGGGAACAGAAACTGGGCGAGTCGGCGTATAAGGATTTTCTCGCGCATCAGGACGTCATGAAAGAAGGACTCGCGGTGTCAGCCGTCGAGGAAATCACGCACCGTCTCGTGGAACAGATTCCGAACAACCCCTATAAGTTCCAAGTGACCGTGGTGAAAAGCGATGTCGTCAATGCCTTTGCCCTGCCCGGCGGCTATATTGTCGTATTCACCGGCCTGATGAAAAAAGCGGACAACGGGGAAGAAGTGGCGGGTGTGATGGGCCATGAGCTGAACCATGTGTTGCAGCGGCATGGATTGGAACGGATCGTGAAGCAGCTCGGCCTTGTGGCCGTCCTGTCCATCGTGCTCGGGGATCACCAGGGTTTGGCGGGGATGATGAAGCAGCTGGGGGTCGAATTGCTGACTTTGAAATTCGGCCGGGAGCAGGAAACGGAAGCGGATCTGACCGGGCTGCAACTGCTTCATCGGGCGAAAATCGATCCATCCGGCATGATTCGTTTTTTTGAACAGTTGTCGGAAAAAGACGAAGGGCGCACGGAGTGGCTCTCGACCCATCCGATGAGCGGCGCAAGGGCTGAACGGCTGAAGGCCGAGCTGGCGGCCATGCCGAAGATGATTCCTGCCCCCTTCAGTTTCGACTGGACCAAGGTCCGTGGAGCGCTTGGGGGAGAGCCGGCGGCGAAACCATAGCGCGCGCTTATACGGTGAACTGTTCATGAAAGCGGAGGTCCGCAGGCTGTTCAATTTCTTGAAAGGAGGCCAGATGAAGTTGCGTCGATTACATGGAAAACTTGTCGCTGCAGGGGTGTTGGTCTGTTTCATGATGGCGACCACGGCCTGCTACGGGCCGTTCAATCTTACGAAGAACGTTTATCACTGGAACAGCGGCATCAAAGGCAGCGGTGAGGTCAGCGACAAATGGATGAAAGAATTTGTGTTCTTCGGCATGATTGTGGTGCCGGTGTACATGTTTTCGGCGCTGCTGGACGGATTCATCTTCAACTCGATTCAGTTTTGGAGCGGAGATAACCCGGTTAAGGCGGCGGGTTTGAATCCTAATGGAACAATCAAGACAGTAGTTCTTGGCGAGACGACGATCCGATGGATGCAGACAGATGAGGGCGCGCAGGTCACCTATGAGCGCCATGGAGTCGTCGAGCGCCGGGCGATGATTATCGGCAATAGTTCAGGTTACCGCCTCATCGATGAGAGCGGTATTGTGTTGGCGGTGGCGGAGTACGGGGCCGACGGCGCCGTCACGGTTCTCGATCGCGATGGTCGGGTTGTGCAGCGGTGGACAGGCGACCAACTGAGGTCGATCACTCAGAATCGGGATGCAACCTTGAACGAATCGGCGGTAATGGAACGGGGATAAAAAAATACTGGCACTCGGCCGCGATTTGTCTATAATAACTCTCTGAGACGTTCAGTCTCAGGGGCTGTGGGCTTTCACTCACCTATCAAGGAGGAATGCATGAAGAAGCTCAGCATGTTGGCGATCGTCGGGATGTTCGTCGCAATGCCAGGCGGGTTTGCTCTTGCGGCCGGCACGCCGGACACGGGTCCAGGCTGCGGATTGGGCAAGATCGCGTGGCAGAATTATCCGAACGCGAAGACCAAAGGGGCGCAAATCCTCATAGCGACCACCAATGGATCATTCGGCACGCAGACATTCGGCATCTCTACCGGAACGATGGGGTGCACGGATGATGGCCGGTGGTGGGCTGAACAGAAGGCGACCATGTTTGCCGAGCTGAATTCTGAGGCATTGGCTCAGGAAATGGCGCAGGGGCGCGGTGAGCACCTGGCTTCAATGGCGACGCTTCTGGGAGTTGCGCAGCCGCAGCATGCGGCCTTCTTTGCGATGGCCCAAGAGCGCTATGCAGCCCTCTCCGGTGTGGGTGAACTTTCCCCGGCGGCGATGGTTCAGGCATTGAATGAAGGGATTTCTGCCGATTCTTCGTTGGTCAAGGTTGCGCTGAACTAAGCGCATTGGTTCCAGGGGGCTTCCACCGTACGGTGGAAGCCCCTTTGTGTTTCCTCATGATGCAGTGATCCACATTTTTCTTGCCATTATCGTTCTTCTCACCAGCCCAGGCCGGAGCCAGGCTGAGCCGGTTATCCAAGACTATCAAACAGAGCTGATCGAACAGGCCAGACAGACCCGTTTGGCGGATGAGCGGGAATGGCAGTTGCTGCTCCACTATGGGGTCGATCTATTTGGCAGAGCGGCCAGCGAAGAGGACGATGAGGGGTTCTTTCTTTCGCCTCGTGGAAAGTTCGATCCGCAGGCTGAGCTTGATGCCACGATCGCACAGTTCTTTCTTGCTGACCCGGTCGGGCGCTCGAAGCAGCCGGCCCAATGCGCCTTCATCGCCCGGTATCACTGGTTGAAGGAACGGTTGCAGTTCGATCCACACCGGCTTGCGCCGCTGGAGTGCGGCCGGTTCGACCGATGGCGGGCGGAGATGAATCCGCAAGGGGTGAGTTTAATCTTTCCTGCCGCCTTCCTGAATAATCCCGCCTCGATGTTCGGCCATACATTCTTGCGGATCGATCAGCGAGGCCAAACCGAACAGACCAGACTGCTGGCCTACACAATCGATTATGCTGCAGATGTGCCGGATGGCGCCGGGATCGAGTATGCGTACAAAGGAATTTTCGGAGCATACAAAGGGTTCTTTTCCACTCCGCCCTATTACCTTAAGGTTCAAGCCTACCGCGACATCGAGAATCGCGACATGTGGGAGTATCAACTGAACCTGACGCCTGATCAGATCGATCGGCTGCTCATGCATGCCTGGGAGATGGGAAACGCGTATTTCGACTATTTCTTTTTCAAGGAAAATTGCTCGTATCACATCCTTTCTCTATTGGAGTACGCGAATCCGTCGCTTCACTTAAGAGACCGGTTTTCGCTGTGGACCATTCCTGCAGACACGGTTCGAGCCATCATTGACTCTCCGGGATTGGTGGGTGCCGCGACGTACCGGCCTTCCCGTAGCACCATCATCAAACGAAAACGGGCGCTGCTGACCGATGAAGAACGAAGTCTGTCGATAGGGCTCATGCGCGACCCGGACATCGCGAAGGAGTCTTTGTTTGCGTCGTTGCCGCTGTTGCGGCGGGCCTTGGTGCTGGATGTCGCGTCGGACTATCTCCGCTACAAAGGGGAGACCGATGATCCGGAGGTGACGGTCTACAAGGAGCGCAACCGGCGTGTGTTGAGGGAGCGGAGCAAACTGTCGATCCCATCGGCTGAAATCAACATTCGTCCCTTTACAAAACAGCCGGATGTGGGGCACCGGACAACCCGTGTGATGCTGGGAGGCGGCTGGCGCAATAATGACACGTTCGAAGAGGTATCGTTCCGCGCCGTCTATCACCACCTGCTCGACCCTGAGCCAGGTTACACGCCGGACGCGCAACTTGAAGCATTCGCCGTAACGGTGCGGCGATACAATCAGGCGGACCGCGTCAGGGTCGAACGGGCGACATTGATCAACATCCTGTCTCTCTCGCCGATCGATGATCTGTTTCGCGCGCCGTCATGGAGGGTGAATGTGGGGATGGACACCCTCCGCCGGCGGGGCTGTCAACTCTGCGATAACGTGGTGGCCGATGGAGGAGTGGGGGCGGCGATGGAATCCCATGTGCTCAATCGGGAAGTCTATTTTGCGTTCGCCGAGGCCGAGGCGAACTACAGCAAGGCCTATGAGGAGCGGCATCGTGTCGGCGGCGGCGCCACGGTGGGGATGTTGGCGGATGTGACCGATCGCTGGAAGCTCATGCTGTCGGGGTCGTATCGCCGCTATCCCTTCGGCGATAAATCGGACGACATCCGCTGGTATGTCGGTTCACGTGTGACCCTTGCCCAGAACTGGGCGGTGCGGATGGATTACAACCATCGCGACCGTGACAATGATGTGGTGGTGTCTCTCCAAGCGTTTTTCTGATCAGCCTGGCGGACTTTCTCTTGCCCGTGTATACAGCGTCCTGCTACAAGTGTAGGACGTTGGAGGCTCAGGATTCTCCCATGAACCGATCCACTGAACAGCCCAGCCGGCAGCGCCCGAATCCGGCCGTTGAGCCGATTGCTCCCCATCCGCCGTTACACCAGTACTATGACGAGCTGGATGCCAGGCAGGGATTCCTCAACGAGCTGTTCAACCGAACAGCGTATCAGTATCGCAATATCGACAAGGCCACCGGGTTTGGGTCAGGCTTATGGTATCGAAAAAAAGCGCTTGAGTCGGCAGGATTGAAGCCTGGCATGCGGGTGCTGGACGTTGCCTGTGGACCGGGGCTGGTGACGCAATGCGCGCTGAGTCTGGTCGGTCCGTCCGGCTCGGTCGTCGGACTCGATCCCAGTATCGGCATGCTGCGCGAAGCGCAGAAAGGACCGTGCCGGAATTTGGTGCGCGCGGTCGGCGAGCGGCTGCCGTTCCCGGACGGACATTTCGATTTTCTCAGCATGGGTTATGCGCTTCGGCATGTGCCGGATCTTCGAGGCGCGTTTGCCGAGTATCGGCGTGTGCTCAAGCCGGGAGGGATCGTCATGTTACTGGAGATCTCACGGCCCCGATCGGCGTTCGTACTCCTCCTGTCGCGGTTTTATATCAAGACTCTGTTAGGGGCCGCGTTCGCCACCGGGACCGGCAATCAGGACATGAAGAAACTGATGGCCTATTGGTGGGAAACGACGGAACAGTGCGTTCCCCCAGAAACGATCATTGATGCATTGAAGGGATCTGGTTTTGGAGCCTGTACGGTGAAGGAATGGTTCAGCGGGCTCTTGCGAGACTATCGGGCGGTGAAGGACTCGGTATAGATATGGAACAGTCCGGCGCATCGTTGCTTGAACGAGAGCTTGCCAGGCTCATTGTGCAGACGCTCAAGCTGAAGACCGATCCGGCTGTCATTGAACCGGAGGCCGCGTTGTTCGGCGAAGGGTTGGGGCTCGACTCGATCGATGCATTGGAACTCTCGCTGGCCATTTCACAAACCTACGGGTATCAACTCAAGTCGAGTGATCCGCAGATCAAAACGATCTTTTCATCCCTGCGGGCGCTGGCGGCAGCCATTGAGAAGAACCGCACGAAGTGACGGTCGGTAGGGCCATGCGTGAGACCCCCTTGATCGGCTCCTACGATGTCGACGATGTGCTGGCCTGGGATCAGGAAGGGCCGCGCACCGTCCGCCGGTTTTTGGCCGACACGGCTTCCCTTGCGGAGTCGTTGCCCGATCGGTCTACGGCGCTGAATCTTGCGACCAACCGCTATGACTTTCTCGTGGGATTCGCAGCCGCCATCATGCGGCGGCAGGTGACGTTGCTTCCACAAAGCCGGGCGTCTCAGACGCTGCTTCGGATCGCCGGAGAATTTCCCGGAAGCTATGCCCTGACGGATCGAGGCGATGCCATCGAGGGAATCGATTCCGTCTCGATCCAGCTGAGAGGGGACCAGGCTCCGTGGCCGATGGATATTCCACGGATTCCGCCCGATCGAATTGTGGCTGTTGCATTCACTTCCGGGAGTACCGGCCGGCCCGTGCCGAATAAGAAGACGTGGGGAGCCTTGACGGCTGTGGCCCAGGCGACGGGAGCGAGACTCGGGATTAAGGCAGGGGATCGTCTCTCGGTGGTGGCGACCGTTCCGCATCAGCATATGTTCGGGCTGGAAGCGTCTGTGATGTTGCCGATCATGCATGGTTTGGTGATGCATGCCGGGCGGCCGCTGTTTCCTGCCGATATCAGGAGCGTGCTGGCCGATGCGGCGGGCGGATGGATACTCGTGACGACGCCTCTGCATCTTCGCGCCTGCGTGGCAGAAGGTATAAGCATGCCCCCGGGCGGACTCATCCTTTCTGCGACGGCCCCGTTGTCCCGCAATCTGGCGCAGCAGGCTGAGGAGCATTTTCAAGCTGAAGTCCATGAAATTTTCGGGTTTGCCGAAGCCGGCAGTATCGCTGAACGGCGCACAATCGACGGCGACCGGTGGCAGCCGTTGGAAGGGGTGCATGTGGCGCAGGACGCATCCTCATGTCTGGTGCAGGCATGGTATCTTCCGACGCCCGTGCCTGTGCCGGATCGCATCACAGTCGATACGGATGGAACATTCGTCGTGCATGGCCGCGAAGCGGATCAGGTGAATATCGCCGGCCATCGGATATCCCTCGGCGACTTGAACCAGCTCTTGCTGAAAATCGATGGCGTGCAAGATGGAGTCTTTTTCCTGCCGGAGGAGGGGGCCGGCCTCGTCACGAGGCTCATGGCATTTGTCGTGGCTCCCGGCAAAACCGGTGAAGAGATTCAACAGAAGCTGCGCGCGTATGTTGATCCGGTATTCATCCCCCGTCCGTTGGTGTGTGTGCCGAGTTTGCCACGGAATGCAACCGGCAAGCTTCCACGAGAATCCGTGAGCGAGTTGGCCCGGCAATGGCTGGAGAGGGAAGGCGATGGCGCATGAACGAACGGTGTCGATCGGCCACGACCATCCGTCGCTCGCGGGACATTTCCCCGGACACCCGGTTGTGCCGGGCGTGGTGTTGCTTGGCGAAGTGATCGAGACGTTGCGTCACAGTGCGGCGGCGCCGTCGGTGAGGGGATTGCCCATGGTGAAATTCTCCTCTCCGTTGAAGCCCGGTGAGGCCGTCACCATTCGTGTGGATCAGGATGAGGCTGCGCTGGCCTCGTTTTCCTGCCGGGTCGGGACCAGGCTTATTGCGTCCGGGGTGATTGAGCTGGCATCCGGGACGGCGGCGCTGATGGAAGGGGCGTGAGCCTCGCGTGGCGGCGACAATCGGAGCGCGGCAGCCGCGCCGGCATTCGGATCATGGCCTGGGTTGCGCAATCCCTTGGCCGTCCGGCCGCCCGTGCGCTGCTCTATCCGATTTGCGTGTATTACTTGCTGGGATCAGGGTCTGCCCGCCGGGCCATTGCGCGATTCCGTGAGCGGGTACTTGGCCGGCCTGCCGGATGGGGCGAACTGTTCCGCCATTATCACGCATTCGCCTCCACGATTCTCGACCGGGTCTATTTTCTCCGCGGACAGTTCGACCTTTTCGACATCCGGTTCCATGGCCTGGATGTGCTGGATCGGGAGCTGGCCAAGGGACGGGGCTGTGTGCTATTAGGCGCGCATCTCGGAAGTTTCGAGGCGGTCCGGGCGATGGGTCTCCTCGGGCGGGAGCTCGACATCCGAATCCTCATGGATGAGCAGAATGCTCCGTTGATTCGCGGGCTGACCCAGACATTGAACCCCATGATGGCTGACACGGTGATTCAGACGGGCGGGATTCACGCACTCCTGCAAGTGAAGGAATGTCTCGAACGGGGCGGAATCGTCGGTGCGATGGGTGATCGTGTGACGCCGCAGGATCAGGCCATCGCATGTTCGTTTTTCGGTAGTGAGGCCAGATTCCCGACCGGGCCGATCCGTATGGCTCATGTGGTTCAGGCTCCGGTGGTGCTGTTTTTCGGGCTCTATCGGGGAGGAAACTGCTATGAAGTGCGTCTTGAGTCATTTGGCGGCGAGACTTGTGTGCCGCATGACCGCCGGGATATCGATTTGACGCAGGAGGTGCAACGATTTGCCGGCCGTCTCGAGGAGGTGTGCCGCCTTGCGCCGGACAATTGGTTCAACTTCTATGATGTGTGGGATCGTTCG
>MSXM01000045.1:0-6377 GCA_002083565.1 Nitrospira sp. ST-bin4
GCTGCCATAATGGCACCTCCTTATATCAAACAAACAACCTTCAGCATTGCGCACAGTTCTGGTTCAATAAGAGCACATGGAGCCTCTCTTTAAGATCCCACTATGCTTCACATTCGTATGAGGATAGTACTCTATGAAAGTCTCCTTTGCAAGCATCCCCTGTTCTTCTGCTCTTGAGCGTATGATCGTGCCTTTGCTCCACTAAACGGCTCCTGGATACCGGACATGCTAGGCTATGCGGTCAATTGGCAATACCCCAGATACGGTCTTACAAAGAGTGAGAACTACGCAAATACTCATTTTTCTAGACCCTTTAGCCGATTCTCTACGGCCCTGCGCGCCTGAACTCTCGCTTACTCAATCGGTATCGTAGTTGCGGGAGGATAGCTTGGTTTTCGGCGACTTACGAAATCCTGATCAATCGCCTTTAGGGCGTCCAACTGGGACGTCAGCTCCTCAATGCGCCGATCGCGCTCCTTGACTTGCCGCTGGAGGGACTTGACTAGATCCGATTCAATGGCAGTCGATTCACTTCTCTGCACATTCTTGGACCCGGATACTGTAGAGAGTGATTCACACCCGCCCAGAATAAAAGCGCAGAACAAACCAATGACGGAAAGACTACAGGGCGTCTGGTAGATCATCTTCATTTTAAAGGTATCTCACGACCCGTCACATCGCGCAAGAGCAATTTCAAATCTCTCTACCTTCCAAAATCGAGAAAGGTTCATCACAAGCACAGGGACAAATATCCAAGAAAACAAAAGATGGCCGGCCTCTGGGATGAGTGGCAGGGTGGTCACTTGGCAGCATGTCGCCTCAGGCATCGGAATCAGCGAGAGGTTCAGCGGGTCGCATGAGCTTTTCCATAGCCTGTTAGAGCGGCTGCCCTTGCGTCTATCGACGACAGGATCCTAAAATAGTCACGCTACAGCTTTCCAATGCATATACCAGCAGACACCATCATGGGTATACAACGCAATGTTCGCTATAGCCAATATCCGTTTATCAAGCACACTGATACCGGCCTCATTCTTTGCCTGCTATTACAGTGTTTGTTGCTGGCATTCGGAGATCACCAGGCATCTGCGGAATGGGTGGCAGTTGAGAAGCCTTATCCGGTTCGTGAATTACAGACCCTCTACATTGATCCCGCGACTATACGCAGGGAAGACAACCTAGTGGAGGTCTGGCAATTGACGGACTATAGGTGGATGCAAGGGGGCCCAAAAGCAACTCCTCGCTTTTTATCGACCACAACCCACAAACAGTTCAAATGCACGGGCAAACGCCTTCGACTATTGGCCTATACTGAGTTCTCGCACCGAATGGCTGCCGGCAACGCATCGAACGGTTATGTCGACAAGGATAGGTGGTTACCGGTTGAAGCGGATAGTATCAATGAAGCGTTGTGGAACACTCTCTGTAACCAGCCATAATCCGGCACGGCGGGCCTCTCAAATCTTGCCGGTAACGGTCAGCATCGGTTCTCGTCAACACATACCCTATGCTTGCTAAATGGGTACTGATCACGGCTGGAGTCGTTATAGTCGCTACAGGCATTTTCCTTTGGAGAAATGAATTCATGCGCACGCAAGCTACGCCTCCACCGGAACGAGAAGAGGTGATTGCGGACATCATCCGGAACTGGCAGAATACTCACCCGGCAGGGCAGCGGTTTAGCCTCCTACCCACCTTCAACAACGACGCAGTTTTTGACAAAGAAACCGGCCTTGTATGGGAATTATCGCCGCAGGCAGCAACTGTCACGTGGAACGAGGCCCGCACCACTTGTGTCAATCGGGTCATAGGCGGACAAAAGGGGTGGCGGCTACCTGCTCCAAGCGAAATGCGCAGTCTGGTGGGTCCGGCAGTCGATGCCCCAGGTCCAAACCTTCCCCCGGGGCACCCCTTTCTGAACGTCCAACCGACTTCCTACTGGACGGTCGTGCCGGAAGCAAACCAACCTTCCTACGCACGATATGTCGATGCGTTCCTGGGTAATGTGCTCAGCCTCGTCAGAATTTACACATTTCCCGTGTGGTGCGTCCAAGGCCCTATGAATACCGATGCCTATTGAGAGATCCGGAAAAACGTCGCACATAAAATAGAGTGTCTTCGGCTGCCGGACCACTGTAGAATGCCAGGTGGTTACAATTTCGGTGCAGGGAGAAGGGATGATGGGTTCACCGCGAGAACAACTGGCGAAGGCCTTCCATGATACGCAGTCCTTCAAGTGGGATGCCGAGAAGGGATTTAAGCTGGCGTCCGGAGAAATCAGCCCTTTCTATGTCGATTGTCGCACGCTCGTGGCCCACCCAGAGGCCCGCCGGCTGGTGGCTGAGCTAGCCTATGCCAGGCTTACGGGGATTGAACTGGACTGCCTCGGTGGACTCGAAATCGGAGCGATCCCCATTGCGGTGACTATCTCGGACTTTGCCTGTGCGGCGGCACATCAACGGCTGTGGAGGACCTTCGTGGTAAGAAAACAGGCCAAAGATCACGGCTTGGGAAAACTGATCGAGGGAAGTATTCGCCCGGGCGACCGCGCTCTGATTGTGGACGATGTCCTCACAAGCGGCGGGTCACTGCTCAAAGCCGTCGCAGCCGCTCGTGAGGCTGGATTACGAGTCGATCATGCGTTGGTGATTGTCGACCGTCAAGAACAGGACGGGAAAGCCAGAGTGGAACGGGAACAGCTCTCACTCATCAGTCTCCTCACCGTGCAAGACCTGCTAGTCGCTCTCAAACGACCATAGACACAACCTTACAGACTCTGTCCCTCATCGTTATCGGCAATGAAACTGAATCCCCCAACGCCGTTCCTCTATGGCTTCTTCCTGCCCTTCGATCGGACTAATCACGCGTATCCGACCTTTGGTTTCTCCTTCACGAACGATCGCATATGATCGGTCGCCGCACTTCTTGTCGATAACTGTGAGTGCTTCCTTACGGAATGAGGATAGAACGGAACCCTGTTCCCCCTTAAAGGGATACACAACCACGCCGCCGTTCTCGTGTTCTTGAATGAGCTTGGCTCCATCGGCACAACCGACAAGAGTCGAAACTACAGCCGCAACAGTCACGCTTGACCAGAGTTTTCTCATGGTTCTATTATGAACATAGTCTGTTCCGGTCTCAATATGCCAGGGAGGAAACATGATGAGGTTCTATAGAATCGTCGCGGTCGGGTGCCTGGTTGCCGCAAGCCTGACGTTCAGTGAGATCGCTCAATCCCACCATTCGTATCTGATGACCGTGCAACAATTGCAATCCGGTCTTTCCATGGCTCGGTTCATGACCCAGAAAGGTTTCATATTGGTGGATGTCCGCTCGCCGGAGGAGCATCTAGCCGGCAGCATCCCCGGCACCGACCGCAATATCGACTTCCGCGAGATCCAGTCGCGCCATCGTGAGATCGGCGCAAAACTGGAGGACCATATCGTCGTCTATTGCCAATCAGGACGTCGGAGCAATATCGCAGCGGAGACCCTGGCGGATCTCGGATATCGCCATGTCTACAATGTTGAAGGCAGCATGAATGCATGGATAGAAGCGGGGTTTCCGGTCGTGCACTCGCAGCAATAGCCGTTCCTCTCAACAGACAACGACATGTGTGCAGTATCTTCCCTCGTTAACCGGCTGGGATGCAACGTGTGACGATTCTCGTCCCACCATATCTTAGCGCCGGCTGACACCGATGACCGTCGGTAATGGGATGTGCGCGGAGGTGTTGCCGCCAAACAAGGCCTTCCAGAAAAGTCGATTCTCATTCTGCTGGTCTCTCTGCCACAGTGACTCCGAAACAAGTACGTCTGACGATGAGCCTCCATCCATAGCCATTGCCTGACGCACGATGGACAACGTATCCCGCAGACATCGGCCAATATCATACAGCGACGTGACATCTCGGCTCTTGAAGACGAGAATGCGTCCCTTGTCTGTTTCAGCAATGATTGTTTGATACGCCCGTTTCCCTGTCTGACGAACACGAATGGTCCTATTCCGGTCCAAGAGCATCAGCGCCTGGGCTGCCTCCTGATAGGGCGGATGTTGCTCATCAAAGGCCTCAACCGCCAAGTCGAGTACCCGAGCCTTCTTCACACCTGAAACCAAAGGCTCCGCGACAAATACTCCCTGCCATGTTGTGTGCCGGCGGCTCCCCAATGACCGGCCGTCTTTATACAGCAAGCCGAGATAGGCGAAGTTTTCACGAAACAAGCCCGCGTTGAAAATGACATCATGGCCCGTCCGCTTCTGCCAGTCTTCGATTGTCGGAGGCTGTGCAAGATTTTCATGCGCATAGTGATGGATCGCAAACCTGGCAAGATCCGGATCGATCTCAATGGCCAGCAAGGACGGCACGGCCGGACAAGGCTCGCCCGGATTCCACACTGACACAGCAACACCATCCGCAAGCTGTTCCCACTTGATATTCTCAGCAAAAGCGACGCAGGGCAAAGTGCAAAGCGCAAGCACATAGCCGAATAGACGCCCCGCCGTCCCGCCAGCGACAGTCGGGAACCGCCGCCTCGCGATTGCATCGGATCCTCCGCGGTGAACAGCTGACATGAAGTCGTCGATCATGGCATATGGCCGATAGATCGTTGTCTGGGCTGATTACCGGATCACTGTGCCTTGCTGACTTGATACAACCGTGCTGGCCGGATTCCAATCCAGAAGCTCGCGAATTGCCCTTGCCAGAGCCTCCGGAGTGAACGGCTTTTGAAGATACCCACAGGCTGGGTCCCCGGCACCTAGACCAACATCATCGGTATAGCCGGAGATGAAGAGAATTTTCAGCTCAGGCTTGATCACACGAAGATGCTGGGCCAATTCCGGCCCGTTCATTCCCGGCATGACCACATCCGTGAGCAGGAGCTGGAGCCGGCCTATCTGCTGTGTACCGACAAGACAGGCCTCCAAGCCGTGTTTGGCCTCGAAGACACGATATCCAAGCTTGCGAAGTTCGTCTCGAATCAGACTGCGGACGCCCGTGTCATCTTCGACCAGCAAAATGGTCTCATGGCCGGTCGTGGACGACGGCGTGACTTCCGTGCCGACGACTCGATCCGCCTCCTCGATAATCTTCGGAAGGTAAATATCAAAGCGAGTGCCCTGGCCGATCGCGCTGGACACATCCAGCCCGCCCCCGCTTTGGGTAACGATGCCGAACACGGTGGAGAGTCCGAGTCCCGTGCCTTTCCCTTCTTCCTTCGTCGTGAAAAATGGCTCAAATATGTGGGCTTGAACATCCGGTGAAATCCCGCAGCCGGTGTCGGACACAGAGAGCTTCACATAGGCACCGGGAGGCAAGGGGCGCAGGTGGTATACCGGCGTCCGGTCGATCTCGACTGAAGCGGTTTCGATGATCAACGTTCCGCCCTTGGGCATGGCATCGCGGGCATTGACAACGAGATTCATGACGATCTGTTCGAGTTGCGCGGGGTCTGTCTTGACGCGAAGAGGCTCCCGGCTTGCGCGTAAGACCAATTCGATATCTTCCCCGATTAAGCGTCGAAGCATGGTCTCAAAGTTGCCGATGACCGGATTCAAATCGAGCACTTTCGGCTCGGCCGGCTGCTTTCTGCTGAATGTCAGCAATTGTTTGATCAGAGCCGCGGCGCGATCGCCGGCCTTTCGCATCTCTTCGATCTTGCCCCTCTCAGGATGATCCGGCGGCAAGTCATTGAGCAACACTTGGCTGTGGCCCATGATGACGGTGAGGATATTGTTAAAATCGTGTGCCAACCCTCCGGCCAATCGGCCGACGGCCTCCAGCTTTTGCGCCTGGCGAAGCTGCAACTCGCTCTGGCGCAAGGCGTCCTCGGCCCGCTTCCGCTCCATCCGATCGTGCCGCTCGCGGAGCGCCCGCTGAATCGATGGAACCAGCCGGCCGATCCGCTGTTTCAAAATATAATCCGTGGCGCCGCGATGCATGGTATCGATGGCGAGTTCCTCGCCGAGGGTCCCGGAAACGAAAATGAACGGGATCTCAGGAGCCAGCTTGCGCGCAAGCTCAAGCGCAGCAGCACCATCGAATCCGGGAAGAGAATAGTCGGCCAGGATCAGATCAATCAGGCCTTCTTTAAGGACGGCAACAAACGCCGCTCGACTTTCCACGCGGATCGGCGCGCAAGGAATTCCCCCTTCTGCCAACAGCGTGGCGATGAGGTCGGCATCTGTCTGATTATCCTCCAGTTGGAGGACTCGCAAAGGAGTGGCCATCAGAGTTCCATTCAAAGTTACTTGCCGGAACCGGATCCCTGCGGTGGAGGCTCATTGATCACACCCCAGAATGTGCCCAGCTCCTTGACGGCCGAGACAAACTGATGAAATTCAACAGGCTTCACCACATACGCATTGGCTCCCAGCGC
>MSXM01000045.1:6439-13081 GCA_002083565.1 Nitrospira sp. ST-bin4
TGCGTATCCGCCTTGATGGTCCGCAAGACCTCAAGCCCGTTTACTTTGGGCATCTTGATATCCAGAAAGATAACCGCAGGGTTCCCTTTCATCCGGGAAGCAAACGGCCCTCGACAATACAGATAATCCAATACCTCGGCGCCGTCGTGGCAAAGCACCACTTTGTCGGAAATGTTCTGTTCCTCCATCGCGGCCAGAGCCAGTTCAGCGTCTCGCGGATTATCTTCAGCGAGTACGATCGGTTTTGCGCCTGTCATGATCAAGGCCTCCTGGTTGGGAGCGTAATATAAAAGGTCGCTCCTTTATCCGGCTCGCCCTCCGCCCAGGTGCGTCCGCCATGCCGATGCACGATCCGACGCACGTTGGCGAGACCGATACCCGTTCCTTCAAATTCATCCATCCGGTGGAGTCGCTGAAACACGCCGAATAGTTTGCCGGCATACCGCATATCAAATCCCACTCCGTTGTCACGCACAAAAATGACGGCTTCACCGGAATTCGGCCTGTCGATACCGACCTCAATGTGTGCCCGCGGCCTGGTGCTTGTGAATTTCACCGCATTCGCGATCAGATTCATAAACACCTGCCGGAGCATGGCCGGATCACCCAGCACTTCCGGAAGTGTGGCAATTGTCCAAGATATCTCGCGTCCTTGCAAGTCAAGTCGTAAATCGTAAAGGATGGTTCGGATCACCTGGTTCAAATCAACCCTTGTTTGAAGCATCTCCTGACGGCCCATCCGAGAAAATACCAGCAAATCGTCGATCAGTTGGCCCATCTGTTTGGCAGAGTCGGAGATCGTCTGCAAATACCTGGCGGCCTTTTCGTTCAACGATTCAGTCACTGCTTTGCGCAACAGCGAGGCATACCCATCGATATGGCGAAGCGGAGCGCGCAAGTCGTGAGAAACCGAATAACTGAAGGATTCGAGTTCCTTGTTCGCAGCCTCCAACAGTTCACCGCGCCGCTGGAGTTCATCGGCCACACGCCGCCGTTCGGTGATGTCGTGCCGGATCAAATAGTACACGGCCGCCAGCAGTACGAATTGAAGTAGCGCGCCGATGCTCAGCAGCACGATCGTATTTGTCGTCGTGGCTGCAGACTCCAAGACCCGACGCCGCAATGCCTGTCGTTCGTATGACTCCATTTCCGCGACGATCTTGTGGATCTCACTGATCTCCCGTGTTGCAGCTCCCTCGAGAGCCATTTTCTTGACCGCCTCGAATCCTCTATTGGTAAGGACAGTAATTGCGTGGGCCTCAGCAGCCAGTTGCTGATGCATCATTCGCTCGAGCAATGCGACACGTTCCTGCTGTTCGGGCACTCCCTCCGTCAGATGTTCGAGGTATTTGATAAACGTCGGCTTCTGTTTCATAACCGACCGATAGGACTCGAGATAGAGCTCTTCTCCTGTAACAAGATACCGGCGGTGATTGTTCTCGGTCTGGTCCATTGCCATATCGATATTGGTCAATAGCTGCACGAGTTCGTGGCTGCGGGTATCGAGTCCGCTGTTGGCGATCACCGCACTGGTGTTGCGATAGGACACTACACTGATCACGAGAATGCCGGCGAACACGAGACTGAACCCGGCCAAGATCCGCTGTTCGATCGTAAGTGAGAAGAACCATATAATCGGAATGCGCCAGAATGACCCGTCGCCGGCAGGCGAGGGAGAGGGGTTGTGGGGTTCAGGTCCCCCGATCGGTGCAAGCGCAATTTGAGGCTGGCCCTTCGCAGGTGATTCCATAAACATAAGTGGTGCTGGCCAGAATCCCAGAAAATTGTGTAGGTGGCAACCGTGTACGCTAGAACTCGTGCGCTTACGGCCAATTGTAGCAGAACTCACGAACGGCGAAACCAGAAACACTATCCGCCAAACGGCGGAATGGGCGGGGTGACGATGGCAGAAGGAACGGGAAGATTCGAGAACATCAGCGTCGCACCGCCAACCCAATCGATGAACGGCTGAGGATAAATGCCAATGACCAAAGTTCCTGCCAGACCGACATAGACGACGGCCTTCATCGGGCCAGAAATGCTGACAGGCGAGGGATTGGTCGGCTCATTGATATACATTTTCTTTACGACGATCAAGTAATAGTACATCGAAATCACGATGTTGATCAGTCCAACCGTGATCAGCGTATACAGTCCTTCCTTAATCGCCGCGATGAAAATGTAGAGTTTGCCGATAAACCCAGCCAGCGGCGGTACACCGGCCAGAGACAGGAGAAACAGCAGCATCGAGAAGGCCAGGAAGGGAGAACGGCGGTTCAAACCATTATAGTCGTCGATGTCATCACTGCCGATCGCGTGGCTGACGGCAATGACAACGGCAAAGGCGCCGAGATTCGCAAAGAGATAGGCCAAGAGGTAAAACAAAATGGCATCATTCCCCATTTTCGTCCCGGCCGCCAAGCCGATCAAGACGTTCCCGACCTGGGCGATACCGGAATAGGCCAGAAGACGCTTGATGTTCCGCTGGGCAATCGCCACGATGTTGGCATAGGTCATCGACAAGATAGAGACCGCCACCAACAGAATGACCCACATCGGTTTGAAGGAGGCCAACGCCACGAAGAAGATACGAAGCAGGATGGCGAACGCAGCGCCCTTCGGAGCGATCGACAAGTACGCCGTCACAGGCGTCGGTGCGCCATGATACGTATCAGGAATCCACGAATGGAAAGGAACGGCTCCGATCTTGAATCCAAGCGCGGCGAAGATCAGTAAGAAACCGATGATCGCGCCAGGGGTAGCGGATAGATTCATCTCCGAAAACACCAGCTTCCCCGTCTCCCCGTAGACGAGACTGATGCCGTAGGCAAGCAGTCCGGCAGCAAACACGCCCAGTATGAAGAACTTAAGTCCGGCCTCATTTGAGGCCAAATCCTCACGAAGATAGCCCACCAGAATGTAAAACCCGAGAGTCGAAAACTCCAGGCTGACGAAAAGGGACAGCAGATCGTTGGCCGAGGACATGAACATCATGCCGAGAGCAGACATGACGACCAGCACATAGTACTCTCCCCGAAAAAATCTGAAACGCTCGACGTACTGGATCGACGCAAGAATGACGAGCGCCGTCGAGCCGACGATAAATATCTTGAAAAAGATGGCCATGCGGTCCAGCACGAACATATTGCCGAACAGGGCGCCCGACACATGAGTCACATCGAACCATACTAAACAGCCTAGGGTGGCCAGCAGGCCGGTAATACTGAGAATGGCCAATTGTTCCTTGGGCAAGCGTGGAACGGAAAAATCGACAATCACGACGATGCAAAGCCAGCAGGTCAGCACAATCTCCGGCAACAGCAACAGAAGATCGGCGAAGGACAGGGTCAGCGTGAAGGTCATTCGTGCCCTCGTGAAGGGTCAGGGGTCAGAGGGACGGGGTTCTTTGCGACAAGGGGAACATGATCCCTGACCACAGGGATCGTCGCCTCACTCTTCACCCCTAACCCGTCGCCGCTCTGCGCGACCGGAACCACATGGGTGATCCTGGCGATTAACGGATCGACGCCTGAACGAACCACATCGTACAAATGCATCGGGAAAATACCGAATCCCACGCTGACGGCAATCATCACCAGCAATGGCAGCCGATCGACGGCCGACACGGCATCATGCGCATGGCTGTATTGTTGATTCATCGGCCCATAGAACAGGCTGCGCATCATTTTGAAGAGATAGGCCATGGTGAGAACGATCCCCAGCACAGCGACAATGACTTGAAGGGGATACTTCTCCCAGCTGCCGACGATAATCATGATTTCAGCGATGAAATTCACAGTCCCCGGCATGCCAATCGAGGCCATACACCCCACGATGAAACACCCGGAGATAAACGGCATCTTGTTCGAGAGGCCTCCCAATGATGGAAGATCCCTCGTGTGGGTCTGGTCGTAGACCCACCCTGCCATGGCGAAGAGCATGCCGGTGGCCATCGCATGGGCAAACATATAAATGACTGCGCCGCTCAAACTGATGTAATTCAATGCCGCCATCCCAAGAAACACATAACCCATGTGGCTCGAGCTGGAATAACCGATGACGTATTTGGTGTCCTTGGCGTAGAAGGCGACAAACCCCCCGTAGACGATGCTGAACATGCAGAGGACCGCCGCAATCGGCATCATCTCACGGGTCGTCTCAGGCAAAATTTCAAACGCCACCCGAATAATAGAGAAATGTCCAAGTTTCATGAGCACGCCGGCATGCAGCATGCTGGTCGCAGCCGGAGCCGCGGCATGACCGACCGGAGACCATGAATGGAGCGGCCATAACGGAGCGATCGAGGCAAAGCCGAAAAAGACCAGCACCCAAATGATCTTGTCCAGGGTTGTGCCGAGCACGGGAATATTCATGAGGTGAGCCTGCTCGCGAAGCACGAGAATATCGAACGTATTGAGCCCGGCGTACTTGTAAATCAGCAGGATACCCATCAGGGCCGCAACCGCGAAGGCCGACAAGAAGAGCACCAGCTTCATCGCCGCGTATTCCTTGCTGTTCGATCCGAAGTTGAAAATGTAGCCGACGGAATCTCTCAGTTTGAGTCCTTCCGAATCCGTCATCTCCAAATACCGCTTGGTGTGGCTGCCCCACATGCCCAGCAAGAGATACATGGGAATCACGGACATCTCATAGAAGAAGTAGAGGAAAAACAGATCCAGGGACATGAAGACGCCGATCGTGGCGGCGGCGAGAATCAGCAGCCAGATGTAGAATTCTTTCGCGCGATCCCTGATGTGCCAGGACACGAAAATGCCCGTAAACAACAAGATCGCCGATGCCAGCACGAGCGGGGTCCCGATGCCATCCACACCAAGATGCAGCGAAATACCGAGTTGCCTGGACCATTCAAACTTCTGGACGAATTGGAACCCGCCTTTGACCGGATCGTAGGCATAAAACAAATAGATCGACGCAACCAGGGACACGAAGGCCGCGCTCGCGGCGATGCCTCGGACCAGCATCGGCTGCCGATTCGAGACCAGAATCAGCGCCAACGCGCCGGCGAAGGGAGCGAAGAGAATGTACAGCAGTGCGTATTCGCCCATGAACTCAGCGTCCTTTTTCGGCCGTGGAGGATCCGAGTGCAGCCACTGTCCCGTGATTCAACCGATCGACGAGCGCCTGCACCGATCCGTTCATGATTCGAAGAAAGGGCGACGGATACAGCCCGATCCACAAAATCATGACCGACAGCGACACGGCAATGACCATCTCTCGCAATTGAAGGTCGCTCATCGTCTGTTTCACCGCCTTACCGACCGGGCCCAGCATGGCGCGTTCGTAGTACCAGAGAAAATAGGCCGCTCCAAAAATGACGCCGAGCACAGCCACTGCTCCGAACCACCACTTGGCTTTGAATGCGCCCAAGAGGATGAGAAACTCCCCCACGAAACCGTTCGTTCCCGGAAGTCCGATCGAGGCCAGTCCGATAATCAGAAAGAACGTGGCCAACAACGGCACTTGTTTGGCCATCCCCCCGAACGCCGACAGCTGCGTGGACTGTTGACGTGAATAGAGAAACCCCGCAATAAAGAAGAGGCCGGCCGTGCTGAATCCCAGATTGATCATGGTCAGTAGGCTGCCCTGCAGACCTTGGTAATTCAGCGAGAACAGTCCCACGACGATGAAACCCAAATGGCTGACGCTGCTATAGGCTAACAGCCGCCTGAAGTCCGGTTGAACCAACGCCATCCAGGCTCCATACAGAATGGCGCATAGTCCGAGCACGACGACCACGGTCACGACCGTGTCGCTTTGGGAGGCATCGGGAAGAAGCGGCAGGCTGAAGCGCATAAAGCCGAACGTGCCAAGCTTAAGTCCGGCCAGCACCACCGCCATGCCGATCGGACCCTCCATCAGCGCATCCGGTAGCCATGTGTGGAACGGGAAGATCGGGGCCTTGAAGGCAAATCCCATGAACATGAGCCAGAAGATCAGGATCTGCTGATCCATCGGAATCGGCGCCGAGAGGAGCTCGAGTAAATCGAACGAATAGCTTTGATCCGTATGATGCAAAGACGCCCACTGGTGGAAGTTGATGTTGAGCAAGGCGATGCCCACCAGCATGAAGACACTGCCCAAAAGGGTATAGAGAACGAACTTCAACGCCGCATAATGGCGCTCGGCTCCGCCGCCCCACAGTTTGATTAGAAAGTAGCTGGGAATCAGCATCAGCTCCCAGAAGACGAAGAACAAGATCAGATCCAATGAAACGAACACGCCCATCGTCGTCGTTTCAAGCGCCAACAGACACATCATGTAGAGCTTCACTTGGTGGCGGATCGTGTCCCAGGAATAAATCACGACCAACACACTCAGAAATGCGGTCAATCCCACGAAGAGTACGCTGATACCGTCGACGCCCAGGTGGTAGCTGATGCCCAGTGCGGGAATCCATCTCACACGCTCCGCGAACTGCATGGCAGCCGATTCCGGCACAAACCGCACCAGCACGAACACCGAGAGCGCGAGTTCGAGAAGCGTGATGGCGAGCGCCGACGTCCGGACCATATCCTCATCCTCGAACAGCCACAGCACGATGGCTCCCAGAACGGGCAAAAAGAGAATGCAGGAAAGGACCGGAAATCCCGCTGTGAGTTCTTCCAACATAATGACCGCCGT
>MSXM01000045.1:13093-29510 GCA_002083565.1 Nitrospira sp. ST-bin4
TACATCTGAACGAGGAATTGAACGACCAGCGCCAACAGAAAGAGCCCGGCGACAATGAGAGCGACATAATGGTGGACCATTCCGCTCTGGATCTTCCGCCCTTCACGCGCTGCGAGGTGATTGCCGTATCCGATGACATTCAACCCCGCATATACAATATACTTTTCAATCCAGGTTGACCCGGCAGAGCCCCAATCAGCCAGCTGTCCGACTCCACGGACAAGGCCGTCGACGACCGTGCGATCGAACCAATCAAGCAACTCGCCCAACCGTTTCATGGGCTCGACAATGATGAAGTCGTAGAGTTCATCGACATAATACTTGTTCAACAGCGTCCTATAGACGCCGGAGAATTTCTCGGCCCACACATCGGCCGTCGGAGTGCTCACCTGGTACATGTAGTGGGCAAGCCCCCACCCAATCACTGCGATGCCGGTTGCCACAACCATGAGAGCAGACACCAACCCCATGCTGACCTCGTGTTCACCCCCCGAGCCCACAACCGGCGCCAGGAATTGATGCAACCAGCCATGTTCCGGAGGAAACCCCAATAGCAACCCGCCGACAAGCGACAAGAAACCAAGCGCAACCAAGGGGCCAATCATCACCAATGGCGATTCGTGGACATGCGCTTCCGTATGGTGATCCATTCTGGACTCGCCATAAAAGGTCAGGTAGGTCAGCCGAAACATGTAAAAGGACGTGACAAAAGCGCCGATCGCTGCGATGCCATAGAGCAGGAAGTGGTTATGGGTAAAGGCATGGGCCATGATCTCGTCTTTGCTCCAGAATCCCGCCAAAGGAGGAATCCCGGCAATTGCGATCGTGCCGATCAGAAACAGACGGTATGTCCAGGGAATCTTCTTGCTCAGTCCGCCCATTTTCCTGATGTCCTGCTCACCCGACAGGGCGTGAATCACCGACCCCGCGGACAAAAACAGTAAAGCTTTGAAAAACGCATGGGTCATCAAGTGGAATACGGCGGCCGTGTAGGCGCCGATGCCGCAACCTAGGAACATGTACCCCAACTGGCTGACCGTCGAATACGCCAGCACCCGTTTGATATCAGTCTGGACCAGACCGATCGTAGCGGCGAATAGAGCCGTACCGCCGCCGACGAAACCAACCACTTCCATCGCAGTGGGAGAAAGATCGAAAATGACATGATTACGGACAATCATGTACACACCTGCCGTCACCATGGTAGCGGCATGGATGAGCGCACTGACCGGCGTCGGGCCCTCCATCGCGTCGGGCAACCACGTGTACAGAGGGAGCTGGGCTGATTTGCCGACCGCACCGACCAGCAGGCAGAGCGCGATAGCGGTTGCCATTTCAGGCGAAAGCTGGCCGGCCTGAGCAAACACCTTGGTGTAGTCGAGGGTCTTGAAATTGACGAAGATCAGAAAGATAGCCACCAAGAACCCTGCATCGCCGATGCGATTGACCACAAAGGCCTTCGTCGCCGCCTTCGCCGCCGACACTTTGTCGTAGTAGTACCCGATGAGCAAATACGAACAGAGCCCGACGCCTTCCCAGCCGATAAACAGAACCACATAATTGTTCCCCATCACCAGAAGCAGCATGGAGACCATGAAGAGGTTCATGTAGATAAAGAAGCGCGTGAAGCCGGGTTCACCGTGCATATACCCGACTGAGTAAACATGAATAAGAAAACCCACTCCGGTCACCACCAGCAACATCACGCAGGTTAACGGATCGACCAGATAGGCCAGATTGATCGTGAGATCGCCCCCGAAGATCCATTGGTAGGCGACGACTTCACGTGCAGTTCCAGTCCGCAGAATATCGGCAAACACACCGATGACACAGAGAAAGGAGAGACCGACCGATCCCCAGGCCAACCGATGGGCCATCTCGTGCGAATAGCGGCTGCCCAGAAGTCCGTTGGAAATCACGGCCAGAAGCGGGAGAATCGGAATCAGTTTGATGAGAAGATCGGTTAAGTCGGACACGCTAGGTCGTCATCTCCATCCTGCTACCATTTCAAGACGTTCATCTCGTCGACGTTCGTAGAAACTTTTCCACGAAACACCACGATGATGATGGCCAGTCCGACTGCGGCTTCCCCCGCGGCGACGGCAATAAAAAACAGGGCGGTAAGCTGTCCGGCCATGGACTCCAGGTAATGCGAAAACGCCACCAGATTGATATTGGCGGCGTTCATCATGATTTCCACGGACATAAGCACGATAATGAAATTCCGTCGAATCAAGACGCCGAGCAATCCCGTCATGAACAGGACCGCACTGACCGCCACATAAGCGCTAAGCGGAACCATCGCCCCTCACTCCTTCCCGCTCATGGGATCGATCGACTTCGGCGTCTTCGCCAAGACGATCGCACCGATAATGGCGCCCAGCAGAAAGACGCCGATGATTTCAAACTGCAGCAGGTGGTCGCTGAACATCTTGATGCCCACGGCATACGTGTCCCCGTGTTCCAGCACGGCCGCATCTGGAACATTGCCTTTGGCGCCCGCAAAGGGAGACCGAATCAAAAGAAAAATTACATACCCGGCCCCCAAGAGCGCCGGGCCGAGGAAATAGGGATACGAGGAATGAAAATACCGCTCATCCGCCTTGAGATTGAGCAGCATGAGCACGAACAGGTACAGCACCAGAATGGCGCCGGCATAGACAATGACCTGCACCGCCCAGAGAAATTCGGCATTGAGCAGGACGAAAAGACCGGAGACATGCATCAACAGCGCGAGCAACGCAAGCCCGCAGTGGACGGGGTTTCTCAGCGACACCGTCAGAACGCCGGCGGCAATACTCACCAATGCGAAATACGCAAAAAAGACGGCAACCATGTTTTCGACTCAGCTCAGATGCTTGGGAGGCGTTTGCGTGGTCTTGAGTACGGACTGCGGAAAATAGTACCGATACTCTCGGCTCTCCTCGACATTCTTTTCCTGATTGTGGGCATACAGATATTGTTTGGCGTCATTGAGGTGGCGCTCACCGATGTTGTACAGCCGCTTTTTATCGAACAGCAATGTACGCTTGTCATGGGTGGAATACTCGTACATCTTCGTCATCGCCAATGCATTGACCGGGCAGGCCTCCACACAATAGCCGCAAAACACGCACTTCGTCACATCGATGTAAAACTCGCTTGCGTATCGTTGAAGCGGGCGGGCCGCATCCTCGGCGCTGATCACCTTGATGCAATGGGAGGGACAGGCCACCTCGCAGAGATCGCACCCGACGCAACGCTCTCGGCCGTCGTCGTATCGAAGCAACCCCAGGGCGCCCCGATGGGCATGCGGAATCTCCCGCTGTTCGCGGGGGTATTGAAACGTGATCGGCTGATGGAACATGTGCTTGAAGGTGACCTTCATCGCGTCCCAAATTTCATAGAACAGCGCGGCATGGAGAATTTTTTTGGTCATCGCGGAAACGCTCATCCAAGTCTCCTGTCCACCGACGGGCGCAGCATACACACCTGATTACGCTCGTTCAATACTGACCCATGTCTGCTTGAAAGCCGGAACACCGGTCATGGGATCCACTGAGACACTCATCAAATCTTTCACGGGCGGCTCGTTAAAATGTTCCGGAAAGAAACAGGTCCCGATGGCAACAGACTGGTCGGGTTGGACCCCGAGCTGGAGCGACCCCAGATCGGACGTCAGACGCACTTTCATGCCATCCTGCAGGCCAAGCCGATCCATATCCGCCGGACTCATGCGAAGCCTGCCGGTATTCGGAGCAATCTTGATGAGGCCGGGAGCTTCCGTCGACATCTTGCCCGAGTGCATGAGCAGCTGGCCCATCTGCAAAGAGAACGGACGCGCACTGTCATGCGAAATCGGCATCGTGCGGTAACGGACGGCGACCTCGGCGGCATACCCATTTTCCAAGTAGCGATCCGGCGCCGGCACCACTTTGCGCGGCTGGCCAAGGTTGTAATAACCCGGTAAGAGCTTCATCATTTCCGATTGAATATCATTGACCGATTGATACTCCCACTGACATCCCAACGCATTGGCCAGGGAGGTCATGATATGCCAATCCGGCAGGCTTTCCCCGATCGGATCCATCGCTTGACGAACCCGGAGGACACGGCCCTCCAGATTCGTGAAGGTCCCGTCCTTTTCTGCGTAGGTACAGGCGGGGAACACGACATGCGCCTGCCGAGCCGTCTGGGTCAAGAACGGGTCCTGAACAACGAGCAACTCCAGTCGATCCAATGCAGCCCGTACTTCCATAGAAGCCGGCAACGTCTCCAGCGGATTTTCTCCGAGGACATATAACGCCTTGATGCTGCCGTTCTTACATCCGTTGAGGATATCGACGAGACTCGACCCGGCGCGACTCACCGGAAGTGCCGCGCCCCAGGCCTTTGCGAATCGCTCGCGTGCAACCGGATCGTCAAACCTTGCTTGTCCCGGCAAAAACTCAGGCGCCACGCCCATATCAACGGCCCCCTGCTCATTCGGCTCCTCCGTCACGGTATTCACACCACAACCGGGACGGCCGAGTTTGCCGGTGATCCAGGCCAAGTCGATGAGTTTCAGCACATTGTCGTAACCACCGGCTCTCCTCACGATGCCTTCCGCGCACATAATGATCGCGCGCGGTGCTTCGGCGAAAATCGTTGCAATGTCCCTCAAGCTGTCCGTAGTCAGGCCGGTTTGAGAGGCGACGTCGTCCAGCGAAAGGCCTGCAACCGCGGCCTGAAGCGCCGCGAAAGCCTGGGGATGTTTCCTGGTTGTTTCGTCATCCACCAAGTCCAGCTCAATGGTCGCCTTCACTAATCCATGAATGACCATTCCCTCCGTGCCGGGCCTGATCACAAACGGATGGGAAGCCAGCTTGGCCATGTTGGTCACGGCAGAATCCAGTGTCACCACCTGTGCCTTATAGACGCGAAGCGCTTCTTTGATCCGCACGGCTGTCAGTGGATTCGTTTCCGTGATGTTCGAGCCGATGAGGAGGATGGCTTTGGCTTTGGTGAGATCTTCCCAATCATTCGGCGTTCGTCCTAGCCCAAGAGCATGTTTCGAGGCATGCACGAAATTCAGGTGGCCGTAGCGGGCGCTGCTGTCGAGATGATTACTCCCGAAGCCGATCCGCATCAGCTTCTGGAACAAATACAGCTCTTCGTTCGTGCATCGTGCAGTGACTAATCCTGCAATGGCATCGGCGCCGTATTTGCTCTTGATATTCGAAAATCGGTCTACGACCAGGTGCATGGCCTCAAGCCATGGCTTTTCGACCAGCCGGTTGCCCTCACGAACCAATGGCTGCCGTAACCGGGTCTTCCCATCTAAATACTCAAATCCGAATCGCCCACGCACACAAAGGCCGCCGTGGCCTTTAGCCGTTTCCGACCGGTCTCCCCACTTATTCTTCCAGGATAGGGGCGAGGTAACGCGGATCACCTCTTCATCTTTCGTTTCCAAGTACATCTGGCAGCCATCCCCGCAGTAGTTGCAGGTCGTCGTCGTCTTTTTCATCTGCCAGGGTTTGTACAAATACTTGGAGAACTTGTTTGTAATGGCACCGACCGGGCAGACCGCCAGGCAATCCCCGCAGAATTCGCAGGAGAGTGCGAGATCGCCCTTCGGGACCACTTGATTGAATCCGCCTTTTTTCATGAATTGCAGGGCATCGATCATCAGCACATCTTTGCAGACGTTGATACATTCGGCGCAAGCGATGCAGCGGTTCATGTTGAAGTCCAGAACCGGACTGCGGGTATCTTCCGGAATGAATTTCTGCTTGGCGTTGGCAAGATTGGTCACGCCGTGCTCGAACGCCATATCTTGGAGTTCGCAATGGCCGTCCGCATCGCAGACCGGACAATCGAGCGGATGCACGGAAAGATGCTTCTCGACGGCTTTCTTGCGGGCAAGGAACAGATCCTCCCCCTCGGTTCGTATGACCATCCCCGCCGTCGCCTTCGCGGTGCAGGACCGGACGGGAGCCTTTTTCCCCTCTTGCATCACAAGGCACATGCCGCAAGATCCAAATGGATCGAAGGTGTAGTGGTAGCACATGGCCGGGATGATTTTTCCCGTCATCGAGATAACATCGTACAACGAGATCCCGTCCTTCGCCGTCACGGTCTTCCCGTCGATATTGAGTTGAATCGTCGCGGCCTCGACGTCGGGATTAGTGCCTGGCTTCAGCCCCATGGTGCCTCACTGTTGAATGATGCGCTGAACATAGTGGGTGCAGGTGTCCGCTCTTCATTGCAACCTTGAACCGTCATCATTCACGACTTCCTTACCGGTCGCATTCCCCCATCACGATATCGTACGACCCGAAAATGGTACAGGCATCGGAGATCATATAGCCTCTGGACATATGATCGAAGGCGCCCATATGAATGAAGGACGGGGCGCGGATCTTCAGCCGATAGGGTTTTCCTCCGCCTGTACTGACGATGTAAAAACCCAGCTCGCCCTTGTGGGCTTCGGTGCCGCAATAAATCTCACCGGGAGGAGCCTGGAATCCCTGAGAAAACAGCTTGAACTGCTGGATCATCGACTCCAGATTGGTAAATACCCGCTCCTTCGGTGGCAGCGTCACGCTTGGGACATCGGCCATGACCGGACCATCCTGCATTTGCTCGAGGCACTGCCGAATGATCTTGACGCTCTCGTATAGTTCCATCACCCGGATCCAATACCGGTCATACGTATCGCCGTTCTTTCCGACCGGTACGCTGAACTCGCACTTGGGATACGCGCTATACGGCTCGTACTTCCGAAGGTCATAGTCCACACCGGAGCCGCGCAAAGTCGGCCCGCTCAGCCCAAAATTGACGGCGTCTTCAGCGGAAATGACCGCCACGCCCTTGGTGCGTCCCAGCCAGATGCGGTTCTTCTCGAGAAAGACCTGATATTCCAGAATCTTAGGAGGAAAGTAGTCGATGAACTGCTTGAGCTTATCGATCAACCCGGGGGTCAGGTCTCGCTCTACCCCGCCGATGCGATACCAGCTCGTCGTGAGACGCGCTCCGCACAACTCGTCGAACCAGTCGAGCAGGATTTCTCGGTCGCGAAAACAATAGAAAAAGACGGTCATCGCCCCGATATCGAGCGCTTGAGCCCCCAGCCAAAATTGATGGCCGATGATGCGCTGCACCTCCGCAACAATCGTTCTGAGATACTCCCCTCTCTCGGGAACCTTGAGATCCAGCAGTTTCTCCACGGCGCGGCAATAGGCGAAGTTATTGTACATCGCACAGACATAGTCGAGCCGGTCCGTATGGGGAATGAACTGGTGATAGGTGCCGTCTTCTGCCAGCTTTTCGACTCCACGATGGAGATACCCCATCACCGGTGTGGATTTTACCAGCCGTTCCCCCTCCAACTCTAAAATCACCTTGAGAACTCCGTGTGTGCTGGGGTGCTGAGGTCCCAGGTTAAGCAAGAGCTCCTCGGTTCGCAGAGTCGGAAGCGTTTCGCTTTCCGGATGCTCCGGATTGACCTTGTAGATCGTGGTTCTCTGATCTTCAAATGCCATGCTGTTGCCGCGTCCTACCGTGGAATTTCGTCCAGGAATTCAAACGTGTCCCGCCAACCTTTGCCGCGAAGCGGAAAATCCTTCCGCAACGGGTAGCCTTCCGTGAAATCATCCGGCATCAAAATCCGGCGCAGGTCCGGGTGATTGCGAAACCGGATACCCATCATGTCGTACACTTCACGCTCCATGAAATCAGCGCCCTTCCACAAATCCGTCAGAGAATCGACTACACAGTCCGATTCGGGCACTCGCGTCTTGAGTCGAATACGATGCCGTTTTCGAATCGAGTAGAATTCCCACACGACTTCGAATCGTTCTTCATCATCGGGCCAATCCACGGAACTCACATGGACGATGTAATCGAAATCCATTCCCGGTTCATGACGCAGAAATTTGGCGACGTCATGCAGCTTGTCACGGGTCACCGTGACCGCCACATCGCCCCGCCATTCCGTCGCGCCGACGAAACCGTCCGAGAAGGACTCCTGAATCCGTGTTGCCAGTTGATGCATACAGTACCGTCAGACCTTCAAGCTTGCTTTAATTTCTCTGGGCTGGGCGACAAACACCCGCTTCTCCATGATCCGCTCTTGCAGTTTCAAGATGCCGTCCAGGAGAGCTTCAGGGGTCGGCGGACAGCCGGGCACATAAATATCGACAGGAACGAACCGATCGACTCCTTGCACGACACTATAGCTATCGTAGATGTTCCCGGACGTGGCACAGGAGCCCATCGCGATGACATATTTCGGTTCCGGCATCTGGTCATAGATCTTTCGGATAACGGGTGCCATCCGCCGACAGACTGTTCCGGCGACGATCATCAAATCCGACTGTCGAGGCGAGGCCCGAAATACCCCGGCTCCGAACCGGTCCATGTCGTACCGTGAAGAGACGGCGGCCATCATCTCGATGGCGCAACAGGCAAGCCCAAAGGTCATGGGCCAAAGCGAACCTTTTCGCGCCCAGTTCACCGCCTTTTCCAAGGTGCCCGTGAACACATCAGGGGCACCGTCTTTTTCCTGACGTCCCAGTTGAATCAATCCCATAGATACCTCAGTCCCACTCCAGCGCACCCTTCCGCCAGGCATACACATAGGCCACAACGAACAGGGCGATAAAAATGATCATCTCAATCAAACCGATCAGCCCAATTTTCGTAAACACCACCGCCCACGGGTAGAGAAAGATTACTTCAATATCGAAAATGACGAATAACATCGCAAAAATGTAGTAGCGCACCGGGAACGGCATACGGGAATCAGAGAACGGTTCGGCGCCACACTCATAAGTCGATAGTTTTTCAGGCTCCGGATACCTGGGCTGAACAAAATAGCTGATCACCAACGTCAGCACTCCGAACGCAAGTGCGACGAAAATGAAGAACAGGATCGGAAAAAACTTGGTCAAATAATCGAGAAGCTGATCAGTATCGCCCATTGCGTTCGCCTCACAAGGCATTGACCTTGAAAGAAGAATCAAAATTCTAGAGCCTTGATCCCAGGGATAGCAAGCGAACAAAGGACCTAACAGAACCAGCCCCTAAAGCCCTAGATCTTCCGATTTGTGCTATGACGAGATGGGAGCAGACGCTTCTGTGAAGGCTAAAGCAAACAGGAATTGAGGATGGATCGATGCGCAAACTCCACAGTGTGTGCAAAGGCATCTGTCTGAACTCGACAGACCCATGACCCTGAGGGTGTAGGGTGTTGATTAGGCCCGGCTCCGAGGCTGTCCTGCTGAAGGAACCATCCGTAACTGGGGAGACGGCTGTGGCTGAGAAATGTCCCACTCTGACTCCATCGGACCGGAAGCCTTGGCCTTCCGCCGCCGATGGATCTGTGTTTCGATCCTGGTTTTCCTACGATCGCCAGATGGCATCGCGTGGTCTTGATCGCGACCTCCGTTCATAAACTATCCCTTCACAGCGTTGCCATGGACAGGTGCCGGCAAGTCGAGACACCATAACACTCAGAAAAACCTCCGTCAAACCATGGGCCATATGCTCAAATTCTTGACAAGACAGCATGATTTGCTATGGTTTGCAAAGACACACACGCCCTACATAAGGAACCTCTCTATGAAACCTCTGACACCATTCGTCCTTATCCTGCTATCCATGGGGATCAGTCTGTCCCTGGACCAAGGAGCAGCTCGCGCCCAGCATGCCGACATGGTTCGCCATGGGGAAGCAGCGGTTACCTTCGCAAGCGGTGTAATCCAAAAAGTGACGCCCCGTGACGGCATCGTGAATTTGATCACCGGGGATAACCAATCATCGGGCAATCGAATGCTCCTGGCACGCCCGGCTATTCTCTACCTCAAGCTCGATCACCCGGCTGAGGTGGCAGCCGGCGATCTCTTTACCGTCTACAAGCGCGCGCGCAAAGTTTTCCACCCGATGACACAAGAGTACCTCGGCTTTATCGTGATTCGGCTGGCAGTGGTGCGTGTGATCGAGACCGATGGTGCAATCGCAACAGTAGAGGCAATCACGAGTTATGGACAGATCGCTCCGGGCGATCCGGTGGTGCGGTTTATCCCGCCGCCGGCATCCGATGCAGGAGCCAGTCTGACATCGGATGTCGCCGATCTCAGCGGCATGATCATCGAACTGCAGGCGGATAAACCGATGACCTTGGTATCGCAATTCGATATCGTATACGTGGACCGAGGAAGCGTGGACGGCCTCAAGGCCGGCGATCTGATGGATATCCACCGCCATAGCGTGGGAATCCCCGCAAGAAAGATCGGGCAGCTCAAAGTCTTGTCGACCGAGGAACACACAGCGACCGCGCGAGTCATCAAAGCCAACACCCGCGTGTTCAAGGGCGACCGATTCAAGCTGGTCGGATATTCGGCTCCGGTCGTTCAGCCGGTGGAACTCGCTCCGACCTCGGCCAAGGTAGAAAAACTAGACGGGACGGAAGGACGACCGGATGCCGTTTCGTCCGATCTCGTTGCCGGCAAATTAAAAACGCAAGATGCGTCCGGACAGAGCCGCATCAACTTGGGCGACGTGGCAAGCTTCCTCCGCTATGAATCCGGCGAAGCAGCGATCAAGCCTGAAAGCTATACGGTGTTGGACCAAGTGATCGAACATCTGCTCAGCAGCGGCGATACCAGGCTGATTCGGGTGGAAGGCCATACCGATAACATAGAAATCGGTCCCTCGCTGAAAGCTCGCTATCCGAGCAATGTAGACCTCGCCAACGCCCGCGCCGGCGGCGTCCTCCGATATCTCGTGGAGAAGGGCGGATTGGATTCGGCCCGGGTCAGTGCCGTAGGCTACGGCGACAGCAAGCCCGCAGCCACCAATGCCAATGAGGAAGGCCGTACGAAAAACCGTCGGGTCGAGATTCTACTGTATGAACCGGATACTGACCCTCAAACTCCCAGGGCCGATGTTCATAATCAGGCACAGAAGCAAGGAGGCGATTCTACCGGTCTGAATGCACGAGGGACAAACGGCCAACTGAGCACTCCTCAGGCCGTCCCTCAGGACTCGGGAGCCGGCACTCTCTCTATCGGCCAACAACAGCAGGCTTCTGCCGGAGATGGGACGACATCGCCGAACAGCCCGAACACAAGTGGGGCTGCATCATCTGCCGGCCAACAACAGCCGCAGGCAGGGGCGGGGGATGGGACAGCGTCCTCCAGCCCCAGTGCTCCCTCACCGAACCCGAGCCAAGATCCTCAGCAGCCGGCCGGTCCGGCAAGCTTCTAGCCCTCATTCTTGCGCACGGCGGTTCGTCGCTGGTTGAAAAACCGGATGCGACAACCGCCTGCCCCCCGTCACGTTGTTCTCCCTTTTCCTACGCTGCTACAATGCCGCATGCCTCTCGATCAACGCAGTCTTCCTGCCGCCCATGCAACTGCAACTCTGTATGCCGACGTCATCGTCCCCCGCCATATCGCCAAGGCCTTCACCTATGTCGTACCTCCGGCATTGGCGCAGACACTCGCGATAGGACAACGGGTCCTCGTCCCGTTCGGCCCATCAATGCTCGAAGGAGCGGTGATCTCACTCAGTGATCAGCCCCCTATGGGGATGAAGGCTGCCTACCTCAAGGAAATCAGATCTCTGGCCAGCGGAACCGACGATCTCAATCTCTCGCCCGCGCGACTCGAGCTGTCTCGCGCCGTCGCAGAGTACTATGTCGCACCCTGGGGCCAATGTCTCCGGCTTGTTCTGTCAAAAACTCCTGCGAAACAGGCTAGTCCTCTGCGGCACGTCGCCACCGATCAGGGGCGCAGCGTGCTGGTTTCTGGAACTTGTCCAGACCATCTACGACCCATGCTGAGCCGTATCGCGCGGCAAGCCAGAGGCCTGCTGTCATCCACTCTGCTCAAAGCTCGCGATCAAACCAGTCGGAAAACGGTCAAGGCGCTCGAACAACTGTCCTGGGTGGTTGCCACTGCTTCACCGGTCGTCAAGACCACGGTTCCAAAACGGCAGACACAACCAATCATCCAGAACAGTGATCGAGCAGGAGAAGCCGATCGGGCTCTGCTCGAGAAGATACGAACGGAACCTGATCGGTCATGGACCACTCGTGTGGCCGCCTGCGTTCAGTCCAATCAAGCACGGAAGATCGTCTTGTGTGCCCCATGGGAAGATCGAGTCAGCCGACTTGCCGATGCCATCCAACAAACACACGCAGCCGGCAAGTCAGCCATCATTCTGGCCGGCGAGATTGCCAGAGCAGAATGGCTCGGACGGCTTCTCTCGACCCTTACAGATCTCCCGATCACCATCGTTCCCACGTCGCCGGCATCAGATAACCGGACAGCCAAACAGGGTACGACGCCATCGGTCATCGTTGGAACTCGCTCAGCCGTCTTTGCGCCGCTCCCATCGATCGGACTCATTTGGGTGGACAGAGAAGAAGATCCGGCTTTCAAGGAGCCCCAAGAACCGCGTTATCACGCCCGAGAAGTCGCCTGGATGAGGGCCCAAGGAGAAGGGGCGCTGGTGGTACTCGCGTCCGCCCATCCGTCGCTCGAATCGGCATTTGACCCGGGTGCCGAAACCTATGCCGTTTCACCAGAGCCGGCGCGCCGACCATCGATCGAGCTCGTCGATCTCAACCAGGAGCCGGGAGGGACCCTGTTGAGCGGTACGCTTGTGGCGGCAATACAGGAAGCCGTGGCACGCAAGGCGGGCGTTCTGCTCTTCTTGAATCGTAAAGGCTACGCCAGAACGCTGGTCTGCCGAGACTGCGGCTGGATGCCGCGCTGCCCTTCCTGTGCGGTCACCCTTGCCTACTCACGCGAAGCGGGAAGCTTATCCTGCAGATATTGCGGGAAGACCGATGCCTTGCCGCAATCCTGCCCGATCTGTAAAGCCGCCCGATTCAATACCGTCGGAGACGGAACTGAGCGTGTCGAGCTCGATGCCAGGCGTTTATTTCCCCAGGCAAAGATCGCACGGCTGGATGGCAGCAGATTGCATCGTACGGCTGCCGCGCGCGACCTCTGGGAAGGGGTCCGGTTGGGGACATGGGACATCCTGATCGGCACACAAGCCTTGTTTCAGCGGGAGCCGTTCCCGCGCAGAGGGTTGGTGGGCATCCTTCATGCTGATTCCGGATTGCATGTCCCGGACTTTCGCGCGGCAGAACACACGTACCAGCTTCTGGACAAAGCCGTGAGTTGTGGACAGCCGGCGACGGAGGGAGGCCGTGTGATCGTACAAACACGGCTTCCCTCCCACCATGCCGTGCAGGCGATACTGTCCGCCGACCCGCATCGATTTTATGATGAGGAACTGGCGGCGAGGCGTCTGCTCAACTATCCACCAGCCTGTCACCTGGCCGCCCTTTCAGCATCAGGACGAAACCAGCAAGAAGTTGAATCTGCTGCGCTAGAGTGGAAGAGCTGTCTTGAGGGGTCTCTGGACGGAAGAGCATCGATCACCCTATTAGGACCTGTGACCGCCATGGGACGGCTGCCGAAAGGGCATCATCGGCACCAGATTCTTGTGAAAGGAACCGATCGTCCGCTCTTATGCCGCCTCATACAGGGATCGGTCGAGCGAATGGAAGGCACCTACCGAAGGGGGCAGGTCAAGTTCGTCGTCGATATAGATCCCGTTGAGATGGGATAAGGTTATCGGGACTTTTTCCGGACGGTCGGTTGAGACACAGGCCTCGTTAGCGAAGGATGGTCCGTCGCATCTGTGGAAACCGCCCACGTCCGTTTGAACAGACCGTACGAAAAGGCGATCCAAAATACGGAAGAGAACAGGCCCAGTACGACGGCCATGAGCATCGTTTCCATCTGGTCTTGGGAAGGTGTTTCAGAAACACCCTTGAGCTGAATCATCACTTGTATCGGCCAGGCAAAACTTTCCAAACCGAGCAAGAGAGTCGCCCAGGCCCAGAGCTCCGTAATGGACCGAACCCTCCACCACAGAAATCCCCCCACCGTGAAAGCCCAGAGCACCACGATACCCTGAGCGGCAGCCCCCTGGAGAATCCAAAACCCAATGGTCGTGACGAGGGTTCCCAGAATGAGATTCAGGATGATCATCGTGTGTCAGACAGCCGCGTAGAAGGCTGAGTCTGACTGGGGACCCAATGCGATGTCAATGATGTGACGGAACCGTACGGATCGAGGACACGCCGGCTTCGGCAGCAACGGCCTCGAGTAGGACATTTACGTCGAACGGTTTCTGAAGGGTTCGGCTGGCGCCCAGCATCTTGGCGACATCCAAGAAGTTCAGGATACCGATCATGTCGCCGCCGCCGGTCATGGCGATCACGCGAGAGGAGGGAAATTCACGGTGCAGAGTCACCAGGCTTTCCAGACCATCTTGGTCGGGCATCAAGATATCCATGATCACCACGTCGGCCTGGTGGGCCCGATATCGTTCCAGTCCTTCCTTCCCGCCACGTGCCTCCTCGACGACATACCCGGCCGGCTCCAGGACTTCCCGGATGAGACTGCGTATCCGATCTTCATCATCAATAACGAGAACTGACGGCATCGAACCCCTCCTGCGACACCTGTGATCGCTCTCCACCTTGCATCAGCGGTTCCGTCGATGACGGACAGGCCGCAGATCGAGCATCCAAGACCCGCCGAATCCTGTGCGCCAGATCCTGCACGATGAGCGGCTTCGGAACGACGTCGACAATTCCATTCACATGATCACCTTCATCAGACAGCGCCTGCTCCGAACCGGCGCAGAGGATCACCGGCAGATCCGGCCTCAGTTGTCGGCACCGGTGAGCCAAACGATCCGCCGACATATCAGGCAGGGTCAGGTCGGCAATCAAGAGATCCACGCGTTGCGGAGCAAGATGGAACGCCTGCCAGGCCGCTGTACCGCTGGTCAGTACGATCAGACGGTACCCGAGCGACTCCAGCATGCTCTGTCCGGACTGGACAAAAGATTCTTCGGCCGCGACGAACAGGACGCATTCGTGTCCGCGCGGGAGCGAGTCATTTGGCGCAGGAACCGCTACGGTAGGACGAGACAGCGCGGGAATATAGACCGACACTACTGTGCCGACATCGATCTGACTGTCAATTACGATGCTCCCTCCATGCGCCGTCACAATTCCATGGACGACGGACAACCCCATTCCACGGCCCTCACCCAATGGCTTGCCGGAAAAGAACGGCTCGAAGATTCGATCGGCAACCGCCGGTTCCATGCCTTCGCCCGAATCTCGAACAGTCAAACAGGCGTAGCGTCCGGCTGGAAGTCGGCCCGACGGCGTGATCTGATCGGTCTCGATCTCCTTGTCGTGGAGATGCAATTCCAGAATTCCGCCGGTCTTCCTCATGGCATGGATGGCATTGTCCGCCAAATTCATGATCATCTGATGCATCTGAGCCGTATCGGCCAACACAGGACTGGTTGATGTATCGATCTGCTCTTTGAGTTCGATCGAGGAGGGGATCGCTGAACGCAGCGGCTTGATCGCTTCTTTGACCAACAAATGGAGAGGAAGGGGATGCCGGACTTGTTCGCTTTGCCGGCTGAACGTCAATAGCTGATGGACCAGCTCACGCGATTCCATTCCGGCGGACAGCACTTGTTGGATATAGTGATGCGCCTTGTTGTCTTTGGGGATCAATGGAAGTGCCAGATGGCTGAAACCGAGCACCGCCGTCAGGCTGTTGTTGAACTCATGCGCAATGCCGCCTGAGAGTGTGCTGATCGCCGTCATCTTCGACGCAATGCGCAGAGACGCTTCGACCTTCTTGCGATCGGTGATATCGATGACGATCCCGATCGTGCGGCTGGGCACAGGCGCAGTCCCTTCTCTCTCAAACCAGGTGCGGACATTCAGGCTGACATGCCGAACTTCCCCGTCCGGTCTGACAATCCGGTGTTCGATCTGGAACTGCCCATTGCCCGCCGGGTCATGGGCTTCCTTGACCGCAGAAAATACTTTCTCTCGATCGTTTTCATGGACGAGTTCGACATGGCGTTGAAGAAGGCCGGGCTCATCCGCCCTCACACCGTAGATTGACCGCAGAACCGGCGACCAATAGAGCCTGTCAGCTTGGTGATCATGCTCAAAGATACCGACCTGCGCGGTACGAACAGCGAAATCGAGTCGTTCTTCGCTGTCCCGGAGCTGACGTTCCGCCTCACGTCGGGCTGTGATATCAATGACCGCGACCAGCAGCGAGGTCCCCGAAGCCATGACGACGGGGTTTAGACCGATCTCGACAGGAAACTCGGAACCATCGTGACGCAGCCCGCGCAACTCCATCCCGTGCCCCATGGGACGGGCACCGGAGGTTGACAACGACTCTGCCCTCGCCATTTCAAGAGCCGTGCGGTCGCGCGCTGGAAAGAGCGTAGCCACCGGCCTGCCCAGCAATTCGTCGTGAGAATAGCCGAACATATGTTCAATCTGCGTATTGGCCATCGAAATGACGCCGTCCTG
>MSXM01000045.1:29622-53397 GCA_002083565.1 Nitrospira sp. ST-bin4
GAAGCGAATGGGTTCGCCGGCGAGGTTGCGAATGACCAGTCCTCGAAAATGGACGCTGCGAACGTTCCCGCCGGGCTGAACGATTCGACATTCCACATCAAAGGGCTCATCCAGGGCGAGCGAGCGTTCACCGGCGTCGAGGACCCGCCCACGGTCTTCAGGGTGAATGGCGGCCTTGAACGTGTCATACGTGGGCAGGATCGTGCCCGGCTCATAGCCAAACATGCGGCATTGTTCATCGGACCATATTTCCACGCCGGTACGAATATCCCGTTCCCACCTTCCAAAGCAGGCGGAAGCCCGGACTGATTCCTGATGCGCTTCGGTTCCGGCTGTCTCGTGATGGCGCAAATGGTCGGGGGCATTGACGGGAAGGCTCTCTGCCTCCCGGCATCGTGTGACGTCAATCATCACCCACACCATCGCGGTCAGACGGCCGGTTCGCCCTTTTACCGGAGAGAGGGTCACTTCATTCAAAAAAGGGCTGCCGTCCTTACGGTAATGAAGCAGACAGACCCGGCAGGCCCTCCCCTGCTGGAGAGCCAACTCAATCTTTTCCAACGAGGCTCGATCGGTCTCCGGACCGGCCAGGATGGCCATGGTCTTGCCCACAATCTCGGTGTCTGTATAGCCGGTCAGTAACCGAAAGGCAGGATTCACGCGGATCACGGGATGATGGGACGCCCTGGCATCAGTCATCACCACGCCACAACCGGTGGCCGCAATGACTTTGGACTGGAACCGGGACTCTCGGCGTTGCCGAACAAGACGCCAGACCGCGATGCCAAGAAGGAGGAGAGCGGAACCGGTGAGAAATGCCACCGCAACCTCTTTTTAAATCGTTGCAACTCATGTCGGACTCTCCGCCAAAAGTCCGAACAAGGATATCTTCACTTCAGTATGTGGAACGATACACGGGATTAAGCAACGTGTATAGGTGGAATGGGAAACAAACCAAATGAAATATGTACCTACCGTGATAGGGCTATATGCCGCAGCTTAGGTCTGCCGTTTGACAAAGAGCGCCGCCGCCTGCGAACGGCGGGTGATACGAAGCTTATGAAAGATATTGGCGAGATAATTCTTCACGGTCTTGTCGCTCAGATCAAGTGCCGTGGCGATTTCCTTGTTCGTCTTTCCTTCGGCGACGAGCGCCAGCACCCGCTCTTCCTGCGCCGAGAGCTTTTCCACCCCCGAGATTTCTTTGCCGGCGGCTAATCCGCGCAGCCACCCGAGCGCCCGGTCGGTCACAGCGGGATCGAGAATCGACCGGCCCTCGGAGACATCACGGATCGCGCTGGTCAACGAGGTGGAATCGATTTCTTTCAACACATACCCATGCGCACCGGCCAATACGGCCGCCAGAACCGAGTCATCGTCCGCATAGGAGGTCAGGATGATCACTCGGATGGCGGGAAAGGAGGCAAGTATGTCCCGGCAGGCATCGACACCCGAGCCATCCGGAAGACGCACGTCCATGAGCACAACGTCCGGTTTCAGTTTCACCGCTTGCCGGATCGCCTCCGCAACCGTCGCCGACTCTCCCACCACCTGGATGGAGCGATGCTGGCTGAGCACCGTCCGCAGACCCACACGAACGATTTCATGATCGTCCACCAGCAGGACACGAACGGTCTTGAGTTTCGCCTTATTCATCAACCGGCCTCCTGGGTATATCAAGCAGCACTTTCGTTCCCTTCCGAGGCCGAGAGTGAACCTCGATCCGGACACCGAGTTTCCTCGCCCTCGCCGCCATGTTGGCCAGTCCATGCCCAACGTCATGGACCGAGTCCGGGATAAATCCTTTTCCGTTATCGGTGACCGATAGACGCACGGAGCGGCGCAGTCGCTTGAGTGACAGGGCGATACGCCAGGCCCCGCTGTGGCGGAGGCTGTTGCTCAACGCCTCACGCACGATGTTCATCACATGGTATGCCTGTTCTGTCGAGAGCTCTCGGACCGCGGCCTCCTCAATCGTCACACGCCAGGCCGTCCCATTGGATTCGCACATGGCCTGAACCATGGCCCGTAAGGTCGAGCCGACATCGCCTCCCTGCAAAACGTGCGACTCGATCCCCGCAATGAAATTCCGGACTTCGGCCATGATATGATTGAGGTGCCCGATCGCGCGGTTCAATGCCGTCATGAGCGGCGCAGTGGTCTTCTTCCGCGGCAGAGGCAGCTCGGATACGAGCGTCCTGCAGGATTCGAGACCCAGGCCGACCGCAAAAATAGATTGCAAGATGCCGTCGTGCAGATCTTCGCTGATTCGCTCGCGTTCCTCGACCGCGGCGCGCAGATCCCGTTCCCGCTGCCGGAGTATCTCTTCCATGCGTTTGCGCTCTGTGACATCGCGCGACACCCCGAGAATGCCGATCACCCCCCCGGCTTCATCGCGCAGCGGCACTTTATACGTGTCAAAGATCCGAACCTCGCCGTTTACGTTCACCGGATCAGAAGAGTTGTGCACAACCTTTCCGGCCAAGGCTTGCCGATCATCCAATTCATAACCAAGAAAACCCGCGTCGGAGTTGCCTTTCACAAGCTCGGGGCTCCATCCGTTCTCGATATCGGAGCGACCAATCAGATCTTCCGGAGTCTTGCCGAGCGCTTGAGCGAACGCGTTGTTACACAGGAGCGTCCGCAGGTCCCGATCCTTCACGAAAATCAGGTCCGGTGTCGCGTTGATGACGTTGATCAGCAGTGTCAGGGCCTTCTGCCGATCCTCTTCCACTCGCTTCCACTCAGTGATGTTGCGCGCTATCCCGATCACGCCGATGATGCTCCCTTCAGAATCGCGATAGGGCGCTTTCGTCGTCAGGTAGTGGGCGATGTTCCCCAATAGTGTCCCCTGCTCTTCAACCGTGATGGTCTGTCCCGATTCGGTCACGAAGCGATCTGAGGCGCACCGGGAGGCAGCCAATCCCCCTCCCCAGAGGGCAACATCGTCCCATCCGATGACGGCTTCAGCCGGCATACCCACGGCATCGGCCCCGGCGCGATTGATGTGGACGTAACGTCCCTGCAGGTCTTTGATGGAAATGAGGTCGATCGATGCATCCATGATGGCGGTCAGCAGGGTATGATGTTGGGCGAGCGCCTCTTCAGCTTCTTTCTGTTTGGTGATGTCTTGGACTGTTCCGCTTGAACGCAACGCGAGGCCGTCACGCCCATACTGGGTCTCACACTGCTCCCGGACAAACTTGATCCGCCCGTCCGCCATCAGGAGCCGATGGGTGATGTTATATGGCGTTCTAAATGTGACGGATTCGGTATAGGCCCGATCCACAAGACTCCTGTCATCCGGATGGACCAATTGGAGAAACGCCTCGTAGGAAGCTCCGAACGCCTCGGCATCGATTTCGAAAATTCGATATATTTCATCGGACCAAGTCAGCCGGTTCGCGACCAGGTCCAATTCCCAACTGCCGATATGCGCGATTCGTTGGGCTTCTTTGAGTCTTGCCTCGCTCCGGCGCAAGGCTTCTTCCGCCTGCGCGCGCTCGGTGATGTCAGTCAGAATGCAGTGGGTCCTGATGAACTCGCCTTTCTGGTCGCGTTGGATCCGACCGTCTATCACGGCATTGACGATGGTTCCGTCGCGACGACGAAGTGCAAGCTCGTTGCGTACCTTGCCGCTTTTCTTGAATACCTCGAACGTCGCAGAGAAATCGCCATCAACATTCCCGGCCCAAAGATCCCCGAAATCGCTGCCTAGCAACTCCTCCCTTTCATATCCGAGCAGATGACACAGCCTTTGATTCACGTCAAGGAACCGCCCTTCCCGGTCGAGCGATTGATACGCGATGGGAGAATTTTCAAACAGGCTGCGGAAACGTTCTTCGCTCAGTCGAAGCGCTTCTTGTGCGTGCTTCCGTTCGGTGATGTCCCGCACGACGGCAGCAAAAAGCCCCGCCTGGCCGGCCTCCGCCACGAATTGCAAGGAGACTTCCACGGCCACATCGTGGCCATCCTTGTGCCGGTGAACCGTTTCGAAGACTTGCACGGCACAACTTCCATCCCGCAGCGGCTCGAGCATCTCACGAAATGCCCGTTCGGTGAACTCCGGCTTGATATCAAGAGGCGTCATGGTCAGGAGCTCGTCTTCTGTATAGCCCACCTGCATGACGGCTCCGCGATTGCAGTACACAAAATGCAGCGAATCGGCAGAGAACATGAACACGCAGTCATGCACCTGGTCGAGCGTGGCTTTGAAGCGGGCAAGGCTCCCTTCGCGCTCGCGTAGAGCCTGCTCTGTCCGCTTACGCTCTGTGATATCCACTGTCGCACCGAAGAGATGTTTGATCTGCCCCTCGTTACTGCGAACGGCATGGCCTCGCACATCCGTCCAAATGACCGTCCCGTCTTTCTTGACCATACGAAGTTCATAGTTGTAGCCGTCGGCTTCCCCTCGTACGACCCGCTGCCAGTGCGCCATCGCAATGGAGCGATCGTCCGGATGGACGAGATTGAGCCACACATAGGGATCGGTCGAAAGCTCGTCCTCCCCGTAGCCGAACAGGGCTTTAAGGTTCACATCGCCATGGTATGAGCCGGTGGCCACGTCCAGTTCCCAGACGCCGACTTTTCCGACCGCCGTCGCGCGCGCGTATCGTTCCTGGCTGATCCGAAGCGCGGCTTCCGCACGTTTGCGCTCGGTGATATCGCGTGAATTCACGATGACGCAGGACCGGCTCCGCGCATCACAGGTCGCCCGGCCGACGCCTTCTAAGCTTAGCCAGGAGCCATCTTGATGACGGAAGCGGAATTCGGCGGTTTGCGTCTCGCCCGGCTGCTGGACGATCCGCTGAAACTTCTCGATGACGGCCGGAAGATCGTCCGGATGAATGAAGTCGAAGGCGATCCGGCCGTCGATCTCATGCTGGGCATACCCGAGGAGCCGTTCGAACGACGGGCTTTCAAACCGGATCGTGCCATCAAGGTCCAGCACGGTGATGATGTCCGAGGAATTCTCGATCATGGCACGGAAGTGCGACTCACTCTCCTGCAGCGCCGATTCCGCGCGCTTGCGCTCGGAAATGTCCTGGCAAGAGCCGGACATCCGGCGCGGCTCGCCCTGTTCATCCCAGATGGCCTGTCCTTTTCCCCGCATCCATCGATACTCGCCGTGGTTGGTCCTGAGCCGATATTCCACGTCGTAGGAAACTCGATGTTCAATGTGTGCCGTGAGCTGGCTCAGTACGCGATCCATATCCTCAGGATGCAGTCTCGCCACCCACTGCCCGAGCGTGTCAAATGATTCCCCGTCCTCCAGCCCCAGGAGCTGTCGCACACGCGGGGACCACCAGATCGGCGTTTCCGGTGCATGCCAGGGAACCCCCGGAATGCGCTGCGCATCCCAGAGTACATCGGTCGCCCCCTCTACAGCCGCAGCGAACCGTTCTTCGCTCTCACGCAATGTCATTTCCGTTTGTTGCCGCTCAGCATCCAAAAGGCACAGCGCCACGTGGTCGCCAATGGATCTGGCGAACGCTTGTTCTTCTTCGGACCATTCCGTTTTCAGACCGATATGTTCAAACCACACAACTCCAATGATGGTGCCGTCTCGACGCACGGCCATATCCATCACGGAGCTGATCCCTAGCGGGATGAAGTAGTCCTCGATAAACTCGCTGGTCCGTGGGTCCGTGAGGACATCATTGACCGCTAAAGGCAAGCTCTGGTCGAGCGCATCGAAATAACGCGGATAACGGGACGCGTCCAGCACCGCACCAGATTCGTATTTATTGAGGCTCAATTGATACAGCTCGCGACAAATAAGTGAGGAATGATCATCGTTGAACAACCAGATGCCAACCCGTTCGATACTCAACGCATTCGCAGCCATTCGTAGGATCGTTCGCAAACCCTCCGTGAGATCTTGGAACGGCCGGCGATGCAGATGTAACTGGATCTCTTGGAATCGAATCATGCTGTCGAGACGTTCTCGGTTCTGTAGTTCAAACAATTTGCGTCGGGTGACGTCCTGGTCAAATCCGCGATAACCTCTGAACGATCCGTCGGCGCCAAAGATCGGTATACCCCTGCATTCGAAGGTCACCAGTTGCCCGTCCTTGCGGCGATTGATGTTTTCAATGCCGGCAAACGGCTTTCGTGCGGCGGCAATCGGGCCGAACAGGGCTGCAACGCGATGGGCTTCTTCTGGAGGCATGAAATCAAACGGGGTCTTGCCGATCGCTTCATCCGGTTCGTAGCCTAAGAATTCGCGGATCTTAGGGCTACAGTAGGTATAGGCGCCAAGTTCATTGATTTCCCACATCCAGTCGGTCGTCGTTTCCACCAGTTCCCGAAATCGCGCTTCGCTGGTTCGCAGGGCTTCTTCGGCATGCTTTAGCACTGTGCGGTCGCGCCCCACGCCTATCAATCCGATTACATGACCGAGGTGATTCTCTAACGTGGCTCCGGTCCAGTGATAGGGAATCATTCGGCCGGCCTTTGTCAGCAGATGGCCTTCCAACTCGGTGTATCCCTGCTCAAACGCCTGCCGGATGGCGGCAGCCGTCTGTTCGCGCTCACACTCCGGCGCAAATGAGACGGCAGGCCTGCTGTTGAGCTCTTCGGGAACGAAGCCGGTGACGGTCTCCAAACGTTTATTCCACCCCGCTAGATTGCCGTGCAGGTCCAGTTTGAAGATGATATCCGGAGCAATCTCGATCACGTTGCGCCATTCAGCCACGATCTGAGTCCGTTCGCGCCCGGTCTGTTGCCGCTCGAGCGACACCTGTGCGAGGGAAATCTCCGGCATACCGTTGAGTCCCGCGATCTCGGATGTCGAGAGACCGGCGGCTCCCGTGTTCAGCGGCGCTTCCTGTCCCAACAGCCGGAGCAGCTCACGGACCTGGCCGCGCAGCCCTTCGATCTCAGTGAGTGCCTCAGGCAACGTCGTTGGCGTAGTCATGGAGACTCCTTCTCAAGGAAACTCTATGGAGTAGCGGTCTTATCCGGACAGATCTCTCGTTCGTCAGAGGAAAACCAGCGAGGTAAGAACGATGGTCGTAGAAAATGTGGCAGGACGCACCTTCATCAAAACGTACCGTGCTCATGCAGCGGCGAGGACGGTGCGCGTTCGCTTCGGCGAGTCAGTATCTGTTGAGGAACAATTGGTGCCGAAGGCGGGACTTGAACCCGCACGGCTTGCGCCACACGCCCCTCAAACGTGCGTGTCTGCCATTCCACCACTTCGGCAAAAAACGTGTCGTTCGTCGGAATGCGTCGTGAACCCTGTGCTCGCCGTATCCATTACGAACGACGATCGACGCCCGAGGGAGGCGCATTATAGAAGTAGGGCAAAATTCTTGTCAATGAAGGAGCCCTCCGGTAGAATCGGCTCGCTATTTGAGATACAGGCGCATAGGGCGCTGCACGAAGCGGACTCTCCCATGATGCCATTCATTACATCGACCGCTCCCTGCCGTCTCAACAGCCAGGTTGCGGCCTTTTTTGATCTGGATAACACCATCCTGCCCGGCGAAGCCAGCGAAGTCCGGTTTTTCCGATGGCTCTGGCAGCGCGGGGTGGTGGGATGGCCCGAGGCTCAGGCGAGTCTCGCGTGGCTCATGCGGCACCTGCCGTCACTCTCCCTGCACCCGCTTCGTGAACGCAAGCTGTACATGGCAGGAAAACCGGCCCAGGTGATCGAACCGCTGGGAGAAGAGTTTTGCCGCGAACAACTCTGCCCCTGCGTGTCCCCCACGGCAATGCGAACGATTGAGGAACATCGGAGTGCCGGTCACCTGATCGTGCTGCTGACAGGCTCCCTCGATTTCCTGATCGACCCCATTGCCACTGCGTTACAGGTCGATCGTTGCTTCGCCAATCGCCTGGAACAAGTCGACGGCGTCTATACGGGCCATCTTGTCCCACCCTTGCCCTACGGCGCAGGAAAGCGCCGGCTGATCGAGCAGCTGGCGCAGGACCTGACGCTGGACCTCTCCCTGTGCTATGCCTACGGCGATAGCCCCGGCGACCTCGATCTCTTGCGCGCGGTCGGCTACCCCACAGTGGTCAATCCCATCCGGGGCATGGCTCGCGTGGCCAAGCAGCAGAAGTGGCCGGTTGCGCGATGGCACTAATACAGCGCGCGTGACGCGAGCAGGAATATGCGCATCACGGAAATTTTCCATAGCATTCAGGGTGAGTCGACGTTTGCCGGACGGCCCTGCGTCTTCGTGCGCCTGACCGGTTGCCCGCTCCGCTGTACCTGGTGCGATACGGACTATGCCTTTTACGGCGGCGCCGAGCAGTCGATTGATCAGATCGTCGAGACCGTTCGCGCATATGGCTGCCCTCTGGTGGAGGTGACGGGCGGAGAACCGCTCGCGCAATCGGAATGCCTCGCGCTGCTTACCCGGCTGTGCGATGAGGGACTCACGGTCCTGCTCGAAACCAGTGGAACTATCGATACCACAGCGGTTGATGCGAGGGTGCATGTCATCCTGGACGTCAAATGCCCGGGCAGCGGCATGACGGATCGAATGCACTGGGCCAATATCACGCGCCTCAAGCAGCACGATGAAGCCAAGTTCGTCATTCAGGATCGTCCCGACTACGAATGGGCCAGAGAGACGGTCGCGCGGTATGGGATCGACCATCGATGCACGGTGCTGTTCAGCCCGGTGTTTGGGACGCTGGACCCGCGGCAACTGGCCGAATGGGTGCTTGCCGATCGGTTGCCGGTGCGGTATCAGATTCAGATGCACAAGTACATTTGGGCCCCGGATATGAGAGGGGTCTGAGATCATGCGGTGCTGGTCATTCACGACATTTCGTCCAGTTCCTGTATCCACTGATCGATAACGAAGGACCGATGACAAAGGAGCATGAGGGAATGAAAATTATGCAAGTCGGAGTGAAAGCGGAGCGGGTAGAAACAGAAGCGGCCGAAGCGCTCGTCCTGATGCTCTGTGAGGGTGACAACTTCTCAGAACAGAGCGCCGCATCGATCGACAAGGCTATGGGGGGAGCGCTTACGGATCTGCTCAAATCCAAAGAGTTCGAAGGGAAACCCGGAGAGCTGGTGCTGCTCCACGCCCAGAAGACAATTCCTGCGAAGCGTGTGTTGCTCGTCGGAGTCGGGAAAAAGGCGTCCGCCGGGCTGGATACGATCCGTCAAGCGATGGGCTATGCAGCCAAGCGCGTCCGTCAGGCCAAAGCCACATCCTTCACCGTGTCGGTCCCTGCTTTCGTTCCGCGCGATTCCTCCGTCATCGAAGTCGCGCAAGCGATGGCCGAAGGCGCCATCCTGGGCAGTTATCAGTTCAACCTGTATCGAAGCGACCTGGCGCCGGGCAAAGACGTGGCGCAGATGACCCTGCTGGCTCCGGATAAATCATCCTTGCACGACCTGTCCGAGGGCATCCGGCGCGGAGCAGCCTCGGCAGAAGCGGCCGTGTTCGTCCGGGACCTATGCAACCATCCTTCCAATGTGATGACGCCGACCAGGATCGCGCAAGAAGCGAAAGCCATTGCGAAAGAAACCGGCGTCACCCTCAAGATCCTCGAGCAGAAAGACATGGAGAAATTGGGCATGGGCGCGCTCCTGGGAGTGGCCCGAGGCAGCCATGAACCGCCGAAATTCATCATCCTTGAATATCACGGCGCTCGAAAGAAAGAAGACCGTCCCGTGGTGCTGGTCGGCAAAACCGTCACGTTCGATACCGGCGGCATCTCGCTCAAGCCGGCAGAAAACATGGAACATATGAAGGCGGACATGACGGGCGGCGCCGAAGTCCTGGCAGCCATACGAGCCGCGGCCCGCCTCAAATTGCCGCTCAATCTGGTCAGTATTCTACCGGTGACCGAAAACATGCCTGGTGGCCGGGCGATGAAGCCTGGCGACATCGTCACGACACTCTCCGGAAAAACCGTGGAGGTCCAGAATACCGACGCCGAAGGCCGGCTGATTCTCTCCGACGGACTGGCCTACGCCGGCCGCTACAAACCGGCCGTGTTGATCGACATCGCCACGCTGACCGGCGCCTGCGTCGTCGCGCTGGGCCAGTTTGCCATCGGCATGTTCGGCACGGACGCGACCCTCAAGGAATCGGTGCGCACGGCTGGATTGCGGGCCGGCGAGCGTGTGTGGGAAATGCCGCTGTGGGATGAGTATTTTGAGCAGCTGAAAAGCGATGTAGCCGACATGCGGAACATCGGCGGACGCGGGGGCGGCATGATTACGGCCGCCTTGTTCCTCAGCAAGTTTGCCGGCGACTGGCCTTGGGTGCATCTCGACATCGCCAGCACCGATTGGAGCGAGCGTGAACGGGCCTATATTCCGAAAGGACCAACCGGGATCGGCACGAGGCTCTTGATTCAATACCTTATCGATCGAACGCTGTAGAACGGGAAACACCTATGCTCATGTCGCGTGACAAGATCGGGCAGCTCTTCATGGTGGGATTCGACGGGACCACCGTCTCGGCGGATCTCGCCGCTTTCATCAAAGAATATAAACCCGGCGGAGTCATCTTATTCTCGCGGAATCTCGAATCGACCGAACAGATCGTGGATCTCACGAACGAGCTGCAACGATGCAGTCCCCATTCTCCGCTGCTGATCTCGATCGACCAGGAGGGCGGGCGGGTCTCGCGATTGCCGAAAGAGTTCACAATTTTCCCTCCGTGCGAGGTGTTGGGCCGGTGCAACTCGTTGGAGCTAGCCTATGCCGCCGCGGCCACGACGGCAAAAGAGCTGCGAGCGGTCGGCATCAATATGAACATGGCGCCGGTGCTCGACGTGAACAGCAACCCGGCGAATCCCGTGATCGGGGATCGCGCTTTCGGCTCCGATCCGGCGGTGGTCTGCGAATTGGCCGTGCCCACGGTGGGAGGCTTGCAAGACAACGGCGTCGTGGCCTGCGGCAAACATTTTCCAGGCCATGGCGACACGACCGTGGATTCGCACAAGGAATTGCCGCTCGTGGCGGCGCCGCGTGAGCGGTTGGAACGGATCGAGCTTCCTCCATTCCGGCATGCCGTCGCGCGTGGTGTCGCCACGATGATGACGGCCCATGTGTTGTACAGTGCATTGGATGATCAGCGCCCTGCGACGCTGTCTCCGGCGATCATCGGATCCCTCCTCCGGAAGGAGTTGCAATACGACGGCGTTGTCCTGACCGACGATCTTGAGATGCACGCGATTATCGATCACTACGGCATTGAAGAGGCCACGGTCCAGTCGATTCTCGCCGGCTGCGATATGCCACTGATCTGTAAGGATCGCAACCGTGAAGCGGCGGCGATCAGTTCATTGGACAAAGCCGTCGCGGACGGCACGATTTCAACCCAACGGGTGGAGGTGTCCCTCGCGCGCATCGCCCGCTTGAAGCAACGGTTCCTCGTTCCCTACAAACCCGTCTCGGTATCTGATGCAAGGCTGATCGTGGGCTGCCGAACCCACCGGGCCTTGTTGCGATCGATTCACCAGACCCGTGCTCGAACAGCCTAACCCGCCTGATTCTCCGTGCCTCGTGAAGCGCAGAATGGAAAGAGGGCGTGCCTCGGCTGTGCTTGCGAGATACGCTTCACCAGATACGAGCGAGCAGATGTCCCGGAGCCAAGTAGCCATCTAAACCCGTCTTGCCCTCTTCTTCCTGCTTGTGGCATCATGCCTGTTCCTGGAGGCGCGATGGCTTCATTGCTCGAATATGTCGGCTCTGTGCATATTTACCTCGGCCCCTATCGAGGGAATCCTATCGCCCTCTATCTCAAGCGGACGGAGAGCGGGTGCCAGATCGGGCCGAAGGTCTATCCCTGGAATGACGTCATCGGTTTGGGCGACACGCCGAACAAGGCCGCTGCTGACTTTGAAGAAAAGTGGAAAGCCAGAGGCCTCACGGCAGAGATGTATTCGGGCCCGGCCTGGGAAGGAGGCATCAAACCTGAGAAACCGGCGCCTCCGAAACCGGCCGCCCCCCCGAAGCCTGCCGCCTCGGCAGCAGCCAGCCCTGCGCCTGCAAGTCCACCGACACCTCAGCCTCAGGCTACCCCTGAACGAGCAGCCGCCCCCGCAGTAACGGATGGACAGCCGGCCGCTGTGCCAACTCAACCCAATCAGCCCACCCCTCCATCGAACGCGGCTCCTGAACAGGGGACCGCCGCCTCTGTTGCAAATGGCCAACAGGCCACCACACCCGTCTCCACACCACAACCTTCAGGACAGTCGAACTAGTCCGCAGATTCAGCCAATAGACCGTTCAGTATCCACTTGCGGGGCGAGGGAGAATCATCCGTTATCGAGAGATCACAGTTGACTGTTCTGTGCGGCAAGTCTGCTGTGCTTCATGCCGTATACCAAATAGACCACGATGCCGATGATCGTCCAGACAACGAACCGGATCCAGGTCACTTGCGGAAGTCCGGCCATGAGATAGAGACACGCCCCCATACCGAGAAGCGGGACGAGCGGCATCAGGGGAAGGCGGAACGGGCGGGGCTGATTCGGACGCGTGTACCGGAGCAGCATCACACCCACGCACACCAGCACGAAGGCAAAGAAGGTGCCGATGTTCGTCATATCGGCTGCATCGCCGATCTGAAACAGCGAGGCCAGGATGGCGACGGCGACCCCGGTCAGAATCGTCGCTCGATGGGGCGTGCCGAACCGCGGATGCACAACCGAGAGTGACGGACTCAGCAGCCGGTCGCGCGACATGGCAAAAAACACGCGGATCTGTCCAAGCATCATCACCACCAGGACGCTGGTGATCCCGGCGACAGCGCCGATCGCCACAAGCGCCGCGCCCCATTTGTACCCGACCAAGCTCAGCGCCTCCGCTACCGGAGCATGAATATCGATCTGGCTTACGGGCACGAGTCCGGTCAGCACTGCTGCCACAGACACATACAGCACGGTACAGACCGCGAGAGAGCCGATGATGCCCAATGGCACATCCCGTTGAGGATTGCGGGCCTCTTCCGCAGCAGTGGACACGGCATCAAATCCAATGTAGGCAAAGAAAATCACCGCCGCTGCAGACCGTACCCCCTCAAACCCCTGCGGCATGAACGGAGTCCAGTTCTCAGGGTTCACGGCGGGGGCCCCGACAGCAAGGAAGAACAGAATGACCGCCAGCTTCAATGCGACGATGTAGCCGGTGGCACGGGCGCTTTCTTTGATTCCGATGACCAGAATGATCGTGACCAGCAGAACGATGATGGCAGCCGGAAAATTGGCGATGCTTCCTTCCGGTCCTCCGGCCCAATGCGGAGGATTCGTCGCCCAATAGGGTAGGTCCAACCCTGCCAGCTTGAGCAAATTATTGAAGTACCCTGACCAGCCGATGGCCACGGCAACGCAGGCGACTCCGTATTCCAAAATCAAATTCCATCCGGTCAGCCAGGCAAGAAATTCACCGAGCGTGGCATAGGAATAGGTATAGGCAGAGCCGGCTACCGGAATCATCGCCGCAAATTCCGCATAGCACAGGGCCGCTAAGGCGCACGTGAGTCCCGAGAGAACAAATGAGAGCACGATGCCTGGCCCGGCCCCAGGCCGATGCGCATCGCCCACAATGGCGGTGCCGACCAAGACGAAGATGCCGGTTCCGATAATCGCGCCGATGCCGAGAGCCGTAAGGTTCCAAACTGTCAGTGATTTCTTGAGGCGATGCTCGGGACCATCCGCATCGGCAAGGCACTGTTCGATCGATTTTGTTCGAAAGAAGCGGCTGATCACAAAGTTACCTGCGTCAGGCGTGATGGGATCGGCTGTAGTGGGATCCGCGGCCAGGGCTCCATGTGGAATCAAGTATAGCAGGCGGACAGCAATGAGGATGGCGTGCCGGCCGTGTGATGGATTGTGTGCGAATCACGCGCGAGGCCGCCGCGCAGCCCGCAGCAGCGCCTCGAACAGCCGCCGATGGGCTGCGTGGCGCTCGAAGAGAAATTCCGGGTGCCATTGGATAGCCAGCAAAAACCGGTGTTGGGGCGACTCGATCGCTTCGACGATTCCGTCGGGAGCGACGGCGCTCGCAACCAGCGACGGCGCCACCCGTTTGACGGATTGATGATGGGAGCTGTTCACCATCAGGGTTGCCCGATCGACAATTTTCCGGAGCAGGCTCTTGGGTGTCACCGCCACCGGATGAGACACATGGATCGCTTTTTTCTGCTGGCGATGGTCCAGCGCATGCTGAACCTGCGACGGAATGTCCTGGAAGAGGCTGCCACCGCACGCGACATTGACCGTCTGCATGCCTCCGCAAATTCCTAACAGCGGAAGATCGCGAGCTCGAGCCTGGGAGACCAGATCGAGTTCGAAATCGGCGCGTCGCTCACTCACGAGCGGAAATTTGTACCGTTGGCGTTCCCCGTAGAAACGGGGAGGAAGATCCGGACCGCTGCCGGTGAGAAGAAGCCCGTCAACCCCGTCGAGAAGCCTCCGTCTGGCAGCCGGCGCGGCCACGAGAGGCAGAATGAGCGGAACGCCGCCGAGTTCTTCGATAGCCCGTATGTAGCGAGCTCGGAGAAAATAGGTGGGTTCCCGCCCGCCCATATCCTTCCTGTCACCGGCATTGAAGTCCGGCGTCACGCCGATCACAGGCTTCATACTACTGGACTGGATCGGCGGTCGCACGCTCACTCTCGGCAGCGACCCCTAAGAATCGTACCGGACGGTCACCGGTGAGGTGTTCGGGCACGATGACGTAGGTGCCGTACATGCTGGGGATCCAGATACTTTTGGCTGTTTGTTCGCTGCCGCCTGAGAACAGATAGGCGAGGCCGCCGACGATTCCGCCGCCGATCGCAAACGCGCCCTTGAACGGGAAATACAGGATCGTGCTCACCGCCGCCGCAGCTTGCATGCCGGCGCCGGCGGCCGTTCCTTGCTGCTGGTCCGAAGCCGAGGCCTGACTCCAGGCCGGTGTGGTGAACGCTGTAATCAGGGAAAAACACAACACCGCTACGACACATGTGACGAGCGGGAGTCGACGATTATCTCCGGACTTATTCATTGAACTGCCTCCTTCCGCTGCTGCGCGAAACCAAGAACCATGGAAACTCCATGCACAATACCCATAGGCCTTATAACAAATTCCTCAACGAATGCATACCCCCTGCCGGTTCAAACATCTAACGGGATGAAGGCGATGGGTGATCGGGCACAATATCAAGCTCCGTCATAATGTAGGCAATCACGTACTCCGTGCGGGCAACGACGGACCGATCCAGCTCGGACACAAAATCGACCGCTGAGATTCGCTGGTTTTCCTGAGTCAGGCCGGCTCGCAAGCCGAGATCGAGTTTGCACCACGTCACGGACTGGACGAACAACTCCTCCGCGCGTTCTTGATACGCGGGGCGCTCGTCCGGCGAAAGCATCATCAAGACTTCGGCCAGACGATCGACAAGCCGCACTTTGTGACGAAGGTTCGCCAGCTGTTCAGATCCAATTTCTACGGACACTTGCACGCCAGCCTTCCAACTCCGTTTCTTGACGTTGAATGTGCAGGCCTGGACACCGGCCTCCTTCTCCACCGGCTCCGGCCCAAAGAATAACGTAACCCGGTAGGATGAAAGTTCAGGTAATGATGTCTGATCCATAAGTGGCACTATTGTATCATGATGCGCTCTGAGGGCCAGCGTTTGATTGACGCCCTTCGGACTCGACGATAAGATGCTCTCGTATGAGTATGACCTTGCATGGTGAGCGGGTGGCAGCGATCCAGCGCGCCCTTCAAGAAATGGATGGGCTTGACGGATGGCTCTTCTACGATTTTCGTGGAAGCGACCCGTTAGCCTATCGGGTTCTGCTCCTGGATCCCGGACGGCATGTCACACGGCGATGGTACTATTGGATTCCTGCGACAGGAGAGCCGGTCAAGCTGCTCCACCGGATCGAGCCGCATGTCTTGGACGAATTGCCCGGCGAGGCTCAACGGTATGTGTCGTGGGAGCAACAACGCGCCTTACTCTCATCGTTGTTACGCAACCGACGCCGTATCGCCATGCAGTATTCGCCCCTCAATGCCGTTCCCTATCTGGCTCGGGTCGATGCCGGCACCATTGATTTGATCCGAAGTTTCGGGCTCGACGTCGTCACATCCGCCGATCTGGTGCAGCGATTTGAAGCGGTATGGACGGACCGTCAACTGGAGTCGCATCGGTATGCCACCGAAGCGCTCCGGCGGATCGTTGATGACGCATTCGCACATGTCGGCGCATCGCTTGCCAAAGGACGAGTGCTCACCGAATACGGCCTGCAGCAATTCATTCTCGCACGCATTCACGACGCAGGGATGACAACCTCCAGCGCTCCCATCGCGGCGGTTGATGCCCATAGCGCCGACCCCCATTATGGGCCGGTGGAGTCCGATTCTTCTCCCATCACCCGGGAAAACTTGCTCCTGATCGATCTGTGGGCCAAACAGACCGAGCCCGGCTCAGTCTACGGCGACATTACCTGGACCGGGTACACAGACAAGCAAGTACCGGCAAAACAGCGCATGATCTTCAACTATGTCCGGCAAGGGCGCGATGCGGCGTTGTCGTTTGTTCGGGAACGCGTCGCTTCCGGTCACTTTCCCTTCGGATGGGAAGTCGATGATGTGTGCCGGAACGTCATTCGAGATGCGGGCTATGGCGACTTCTTCGTCCATCGGACCGGCCATTCCATCGGTGAAGAAGTCCACGGCAACGGCGCCAACATCGATAATTTGGAAACACAGGACGGCCGTCGGCTCATGCCTCGAACCTGTTTTTCCATCGAGCCGGGTATTTATCTGCCTGGGGAGTTTGGCATCCGCAGCGAACTCGATGTCTATGTATCGGAACGGGAAGCATTGGTGTATGGCGAACCGCTCCAAACCGACATCGTTCCCATTCTCTGACCTTCACGACCGTTCCGCTCTCTCCGGATCGCTCCATGCCCTCCCTTTCTTGACACTCTGCGGAGAAGGCAGCTAGATTCACTCTGTATCGCGGGTCGGCCAGATCTCGTGTGTGGCATTGCATCAAGCGGAGCAGCCATGTTCGGAACAATGGGAATTTCTGAGCTCCTCATCATTCTGGCCATTATCTTGATCATTTTCGGGGCAGGCCGTTTACCCCAGATCGGCGAAGGTGTCGGCAAGGCCTTGAAAGGTTTCAAAAAGGAAGTTCACGACGCCCCGCCTCCAGTCGAGACACAGTCTCAACAAGAAACACCCTCTGCGCGGGCTGAGCACCCTCAGCCGATCGCTTCTGCGCCGATTCAGGCTCCTGGGCCGTCGACCACCGCAGCCACAGCCATAAAACCCAAACTCCCCTATGCCCCTGGTCCTGAAATGACGCCCGGGACCACCGCGTCATTACTCTACAATACTGGGCCGCAATCCCCTCATAATATGCCGAAGACCGCCTCAGAGCGAGCGCCACAAGCTGCCGAGACACCGGCCCAACATGTGGTTACGATGGAAGAGCGCGCGGCTGCGCCTGCTCCGATAGCCCGCGGTCAATATCCCCCTTTGCCACCGGGGGTCCAAACAAAGCCATCCGGCAAGCGCCCCTCAGCAATTGTGAACAAGGACGCGGTCGCCCGTGTGCAAGCCCAGCAAGCCGCACTAAAGGCCAAGGCCGCGCCTGCTCCGTCAGGGGTTTCTCCCGAAGACATGCAGAGCCTCGGTGAAGGCATGGGCGATGTCTTGCGCACATTCCGGCAAGCGGCAACCGATGTCCGCAACAGCATCGCCCCTGAGATGCGTACGCTTCAGGCTGAAATGGATGCCGCACACAAAGAACTTCAACAATCTCTTGACGCCGCAGCAGAACCGGCGGCAGTTCAAGAAGATCCCCCGAAGCCCGCGTAGCTCTCTCATCAAGCACGTATCGTTTTCACAGACTGTTCAGTGGGCTAAGAGAAATGGATGGCGTTCAAGCCGTTCCGGCTCTTTGGATCGTCTATGGCACGGGTCTTTATGGTGGGCCTTCGTAAGGAAGCTGTGTATCAGATCCGATTCTTGAGACTACATCAATCACCGCAACGCTGGAATCGGTCGTGCGGGAGACCGTGCACCGGCTCAATCAGTGGATGAACCACGCCCCCTGCGATTCAGGTCTGAGCGCGAGTTCGGCTCCGATTCAATGCCTCGACCAGCCCTACGAGAAGATTTTGCACCTTGCTGTCGATATCCACGAATTGCACACCCATTCCTGGAAACAGGAGATACCGCTCCGGTTTGTTTCGAACCCAGGCTACCTTCGCTTTGGCTCTCAGTTTCTCCAGGGGCCGATCGGGCAGCGAGAATTCGAGAGACAATTCCGTTCCCATCGCCACCGGGGAACTACTCTCGATAAACAACCCGCCTCCTCCGATGCCTGCGGTGAGACTCTCGAATTTCTTCCCATCAGGCGTCGAACACTGCACCTTGATGGCAAGCGGGGCACGCGGGTATGCGCGGCAATGGGCGAAAGCGGTATCGTCGCCGGCAACCACTCGTTCGATGATCTCGCCCCAAGGCATATCGCCAAGCAGCTTCCCCGACGGATCTTGCACAGCGACTGTTTCGAGATCGGCATCGACGATGATGGTCTTGCCCTGATGGCCCGCAGTAGAGATGACTGGAAATTTCATGGTTGTGATTCGACCTCGCGCACGAGGGAACAGGACAGCATTCTAGGCCGCTTGGATTTTCACCTGCGTCGCTTTCACCAACTCGAGAATCCGGTCGCGAATATTCTGCGCGACTTCTGTGAACTGCACTCCCATCCCGGGACTAAACGTATATTGATCGGCTTTGGGACACACCCATGCCACGACGCCTTTCGTCGGAAGCCATTCGTCCGGCTTTTCCGGAAGTGAGAACTCCATGGACAGCTTGGTTCCCACGGGAAGGGGCGCGTGGCTTTCGATAAACATGCCGCCACCACCAATACCTCCTGCCCGACTCTCGAATTTCTGTCCATCCGGAGTATTGTAGCGAACCCGAAACGCCAGCGAGATCCGCGGCTCGGATCGGATTTCTTTCTGAACAGGCAATTTGCGATACGCCATGATCTGGTCGATCACGAAGTCCCACGACAAACTGCCGATCTGTTCTCCGTTGATCCCCAATAACGTAACCAGTTCGCGTGTCTCATCAAGCTCTAGCGTTTTCCCTCGATGACGAAGGCTGGATGCAACAGGGTATTTCACAGGCGATCCTCTTCTTCTTGCTCGTGGCAGAGTCGTACGTCGCAAGTATAGCGCAGCGTTCCAGCTTGTCGAGAAAAAGCTGAGAGTTCTACAGCACAGGAAATGCGGACTTGGCTGATAGAGAGGGCGGGACAGGCAGAGACCCACAGGGAACAGGAGGCGGCAATCGCGCGGGGCTACAGACACATTGCCCCGCGCAGGTGCGTGCCGTTACGCGCTTTTTGCGTCGATCTCCTGCTCAAATATGCGGATTGGCGGGTTTTTCCCCGTAATCGCATCTTCGGTAATGACGACTTCTTTGATCTGTTTCTGGGACGGAGCATCGTACATGATGTCCAGCATGACCTCTTCCAAGATAGCCCGAAGCCCGCGCGCACCGGTTTTTTGCGCGTAGGCTTTCCGCGCGACGGCGCCCAACGCCCCTTCGGTAAATCTCAACTTCACTTTTTCAAACGACAATAACTTCTCATACTGCTTCGTAAGCGCGTTTCGAGGCTCTGTGAGGATTCGGATAAGCGCCCGCTCGTCCAATTCTTCCAGAGTCGCCACGACCGGCAGACGTCCGACAAATTCAGGGATCAGCCCGTATTTGAGGAAATCTTCGGGCTGCACTTTGGCGAGAAGATCGCCCAAACGGATCTCGCTTCGCCCTCGAATCTCGGCTCCGAATCCCATGGATTTCCGATTGATCCGCTGCTCGATGAGTTGCTCCAAGCCGACAAAGGCTCCACCGCAGATGAAGAGGATGTTGCTGGTGTTGACCTGGATGAACTCCTGATGAGGATGCTTTCGCCCGCCTTGCGGCGGAACATTGGCAACGGTGCCCTCAATCAATTTCAGCAGCGCTTGCTGCACCCCTTCGCCGGACACGTCCCGTGTGATCGACGGGCTATCACTTTTCCGGCTGATCTTGTCGATCTCGTCGATGTAGACAATGCCGCGTTCGGCCCGCTCCACATCGTAGTCGGCCGCTTGAAGCAGCTTCAGAATGATATTCTCGACATCTTCGCCCACATACCCCGCTTCTGTGAGTGTCGTTGCATCAGCAAGGGTAAACGGCACGTCCAGGTACTTGGCCAGAGTTTGAGCCAGAAGGGTCTTCCCCGTGCCTGTCGGGCCCACCATCAGAATATTGCCCTTCTGGAGCTCGATATCGTCGACTTCCTTCTCCTTAGACGAAATGCGCTTGTAATGATTGTGCACCGCAACGGACAGAATCCGTTTGGCGCGCTCCTGCCCAACGACGTACTGATCCAAGTGATGTTTGATTTCCGCCGGCTTCTTAAGCTTGGAGGAGATTTCCTCCTTCGCTTCTTCCCAGTCTTCGGCAATGATGTCGTTGCACAGATTAACGCATTCGTCGCAGATATAGACGGTCGGCCCGGCGATCAGCTTCCGCACTTCATCGCGGCTCTTTCCACAAAAAGAACACCGCAAGTGTCGATCCATCTTCTCTTGCTTGGCCATGTGCCCTCCTGTGTTACTTGCTCTTGGCCTCGTCCTTGCCGCTGTCACCGGATTCCGCCGCCTTGATGACTTTGGGCGGCCGCGTGATGACCTCATCGATAAGCCCGTACCGTTTGGCTTCTTCACCGGACATGAAATAATCCCGCTCGGTATCGTGGGAGATTTTTTCGATGGTCTGCCCGGTATGCTTGGCCATGATCTCGTTCAGGCGATCCCGGATCTTCAGAATTTCCCTGGCATGGATGTCGATTTCCGTGGCCTGCCCTTGGAATCCCCCCAGCGGCTGGTGAATCATCACGCGCGCATTGGGCAGCGCGAACCGTTTGCCTTTCGTGCCGGCGGTCAACAACAACGCGCCCATGCTGGCCGCTTGGCCCAGACAAATCGTGTTGATCGGCGGCTTCACATACTGCATGGTATCGTAGATGCCCAATCCGGCCGTGACACTACCGCCGGGAGAATTGACGTAGAGATTGATGTCTTTTTCAGGATCTTCCGCTTCCAGAAAAAGGAGCTGCGCGATCACCAAATTGGCGAACACGTCATCGATCGGAGCTCCGAGGAAAATAATGCGGTCTTTGAGGAGCCGTGAGTAAATGTCGTAGGCGCGTTCGCCTCGATTGGTTTGTTCGACCACGATGGGAACCAACATGTCGTCAAATCCTTTCCGCGACAGCCTTCCTCTGCATTGAGGCCAGGATGCGCCGGCACCGTCGTTATCCTTGAATCACCGCGTGTCGGTAGACGAAATCCAGCGCCTGATCCGCCAAGATCTTCGTACGCAACTTCTCGATGGAATCCTGTCCGCCGGCCTGAATCATTTTCACCAGGTCGGCCAGCGGCACCCGCAGTTCCGAGGCCAATCGGGTCACTTCATCGTTTAAGTCTGCCTCGCTGACGGACAACCCTTCTTTTTCCGCAACGGCTTCGAGGACCAATCCCACCTTCACGCGGCGATTCGCGGCCTCCCGATGCTCCTCGCGAATCCTCCGGTTTTCCTCCGCGTCTGCGGGAGGAAGCGGGTCCGCGTCCTTGCTTCGGTGCCGTTCCTGAAGTTTCTGCCGAACAATGGTATCGAGCTCCCGCTCGACGAGGGTCTCGGGCAGATCGAAATGATAGGTGTCGGCCAGGCGCGAGAGGATCGTATCTTTGTACGACTGTTCGATGTCTTTCTTGAGCGCTTTTTCCATTTCACCGCGTACCGTATCTTTCAGTTCCTGAATCGAAGCGTATGGACCGCAGTCCTTGGCAAACTCGTCGTCAAGGGCAGGGAGCTGCTTATGCTTCACTCCCGTGATGCTCAAACGGAACTGGACGGTCTTGCCCGCGACCCGAAGATCGGGGTGGCTGGCCGGATACGGTTGAGCAATCTCGATGACGCTCCCTTCCATCTTGCCGACCAGGTGAGCATCGACTTCAATTCCAAGCAAGGCGGCCTTCGAGCCGACTTTGTGGAGATGGCCCTCTTTCTTCGTGCCATCGAGCGGCACGCCGTCCAAGAACCCTTCGAGGGAGAGCACGGCATAGTCGCCTTCGGCCAAGGCCGTTCCGGCCGGCGCAGCATCTAATCGCGCCTGTTGTTCGCGCAATACTTCCAGTCCGCGGTCCACCTGCTCATCTGTCACCGTGCGTTTGTCCGGTTTGAGAGAAATGGGACTGGGCGCCTTATAATCACGCAATTCGATCTTGGGTTTGATCTCAACGGTCGCGGTGAACGTAAATGGCGAATCCTTCTTAATTTTGACGCGATCCAGCGGCGGAATTTCTACGACCACAGGGCTGATCCCCGCCTGCTTGACGGCTTGATCATAATAATCCGGGATAAGACTTCGGATAACGTCCTCTTCTATGGCTTTGGCATAACGTTTTTCCAAGATGGCTAACGGAGCTTTCCCTGGTCGAAACCCGGGAATCCGAACCTGGCGGTTCAATTCAACGTAGGCCCGGGAAAATCGCTGCGTTACTTCGTCGGCGGGCACCTCGATTTTCAACGCGCGTTTCATGGGGCCCAATTCTGTCATTTCCATTTTCATCGGGTGGGAATCCTTCTCTTCAGCGTCAGATACTCTCTAGCGATCAACATCGACTGTTTATGGTGCGAGAGGGGGGACTTGAACCCCCACGGTTACCCACGAGATCCTAAGTCTCGCGCGTCTGCCAGTTCCGCCACTCTCGCACAAGTGCGCCTGTCCGCGGAGCTGCTACCGCGATATCTCGAACCGAAAAAACACGTGATGCCGTACAGCGTTTGTACCGTTGGATGTATCCAAGTGTCAACCCATACGATCGAGGAATTGGGTAGGGGGCAAAATATTGTCGCAATCCACCGACCCAGCAGATTCCTCGTTGAATCAAGCGGAAAAGCCCCTGTTCACCTTGCCGCTCGTGAGAGCCCATGTTAAGATGCCGCCTCTTTGACTGTCCCGGCCGTGGAGAGGTGCGAGAGTGGCCGAATCGACATGCTTGGAAAGCATGCGTCGGGGTAACTCGACCGTGGGTTCGAATCCCACCCTCTCCGCCATACCGCACTTCGTGTGACCCTCCCGCTCTTTTGGGCGTCTCGAGATTGATCGAGGGCGGAGACACACCGCAAGTGTCTCGGGCCTTGAGTGAATGCTGTATGTGAACAAGGGGCTGGGCCCTGTGCGACAGAACCCTGTGAACCCCGCCAGGTCCGGAAGGAAGCAACGGTAAGCGGTCAGTTCTGTGTGCCGCAGGATCACCTGGCCCCGCTGTAGAAGGCGTAAGGCGTGAAACGTGAGGCGTAAGGCGATTCTTTCTTCTGTTGTCCTTCAGCCTATCCCCTCACGCCTAACCCCTAACCCCTAACGGATGTATGGACTACCAAGTTTCCGCCCGCAAATACCGTCCCGGCACATTCGATGATGTGATCGGTCAGCCGCACGTCGTGCAGACCTTGATGAATGCGGTCTCGACGAAACGCATTGCACATGCCTACCTGTTTTCCGGTACCCGCGGAGTGGGAAAAACAACCGTCGCGCGCATTCTCGCGAAGGCGCTGAACTGCGAGCAAGGCCCCACGGGCCGCCCGTGCGATCGTTGCGCGAACTGCCTGGAGATCGCGCAGGGCAGCTCAGTCGATGTGGTAGAGATCGACGGCGCCTCCAATACCAGCGTGGACGATGTGCGCGAGATTCGTGAAAACATCAAATTCAC
>MSXM01000045.1:53456-64127 GCA_002083565.1 Nitrospira sp. ST-bin4
GCGTTCAACGCGTTGCTGAAAACCCTTGAAGAGCCTCCGGCACACGTCGTCTTCATTTTCGCGACGACGGAAATTCACAAAATCCCCGCAACCATTCTTTCGCGCTGCCAGCATTACAATTTTCGCCGGATTGCACGGACTGAGATCATCGAACGGCTTCGCCACGTGGCCAAGCAGGATCAACTGACCATTGAGGAGCGTAGCTTCCTCGCCCTGGCACGGGCGAGTGAAGGCAGTATGCGTGACGCTCTGAGTCTCCTCGATCAGGCCATTGCGTTCGGGGGTAAGACGATCCATCATCCGGATCTCGAAGCGATCCTCGGAGCCGTGCCTCACGAACTGGTGCAAGGCATCGTCAGGGCCGTGATGATCCAAGATAGTTCTGCAGCACTCACCGTGCTGGCGAACCTCATGGACCAGGGGCATGACTTGCGTGCGTTTTGTGACGAGGTCGTGGAACAGATCCGTAATCTTCTCGTAGCGTCCGTCGTTCCTGCGACGGCCGAGTTGCGCAGCTTGATTGAAGCCTCCGAGGAGGACATCAAACAGCTTGCGACGGATGCCAAGATCCTGACTCCGGAACAGCTTCAGGAACTGCTGACCCTCTTTATTCAGGCAGAAGATTCGCTCCGGCTCAGCGCTCATCCGCGTTTCGTGCTGGAAACCGCGGCAATTCGGGCAACGCGGTTGTTACGCCGGCGAGACACCGGCGATCCCCGCCTCCTTCAAACAACGCCGGCACCCACAGGACAAAAATCTCCCGTCCGTTCAGAAGGCATTGGTTCACGATCAGCTGCCTCTTCCACGGCTCCATCTGTCACCACTTCCGCTCCGTCCGGACGCACTGATCCGGCCTCCTCCCAGCCGCAATCCAAACCCGTCCCCCTGTCACAACCGACACGAGAGGAAAGGCTGATCCCACAGCGGCCGCCCGATGACACTGCACCCAAGAACACAGGGATCGCCCCGGCCACAGCCACTTCCCAACCGGAGGCCGGACAAACCACACTGAATTGGGAAAGCATCCAGAACGAGATCGCCGCTTCGTTTCCCAACATCGCCCCGTTCCTGGAAGCCGGCAGGTTTCTAGGCATAGAGGGAGGTCTTGTGACAATCGGGTTTGCCAAGCACGCAACCTTGGCACGGACCAGATTGGAAAAAGAAGAACATCTCCGGGCGCTGGCGACGCTGTGCCAGGAGCAGTCCGGTACTCCGGTGCGGATCCGCATCATTGAGCTCGCCGAGACGGACCCTCCGGGACCGACGATGGCACAAGTGCGGGCAGCCAAAGAACAGGACCAGCGGCTTGTGCTGTTCGAACGAGCACGGGCCAATCCTACAGTGAAACAAGCGATCGAGATCTTCGGCGCAGAACTGACCGAGGTCCGACGAGTCGCCCAGAAGGAGGCCACCGAATGAAAAGTCCTTTCGGCAATATGAACAACATCCTCAAGCAAGCCCAGGCCATGCAGGAACAGATGGCTAAACTCCAGGAACAGGCGGCGTCGAAGACCGCCAACGGGACAGCCGGCGGTGGAATCGTCACAGTGACCGCAAACGGCGCCATGCAGATTGTCAGCGTGGCGATCGATCCCGAGATCGTCAAGAGCGGCGATGTGGATATGCTGCAAGATCTCGTCGTGGCAGCGACCAATGAGGCGCTACGAAAGGCCAAGGAACTGATGGAGAGTGAGATGAAGGCCTTAACCGGCGGGATGAAAATCCCGGGCCTGTTTTAACGATGGCCGTCGACCAACAGGGGTTGCTGGCACGGCTGATCAAGGAACTTGTTCGCCTCCCCGGGGTCGGTCAAAAGAGCGCGCAACGGTTGGCCTTTTACCTCATGAAGGCCGAGCGGGAAGATGCATTGCGTTTGGCCGATGCGATTCGAGCGGTGAAGGACGGGTTGGCCTTCTGCACTCAATGCCGCAACATTGCCGAGGGAGACCTGTGCGAATTCTGTCTGGACCCGAAGCGGGACCGTACGAAGATCCTCGTGGTTGAAGAACCAAGCACGCTCTATGCGATCGAGCGGGCCGGTGTCCATCGGGGACTGTACCATGTCCTGTTAGGGGCACTCTCCCCGCTTGACGGCATCGGCCCCGGAGACATCCGGGCTGAAGAACTAGCCGACCGTATCAAACTGGGCGGTGTGGAGGAAGTCATTCTCGCTACGAACCCGACCATCGAGGGGGAAGCCACCGCGATCTATCTCACCAGGCTCCTCAAGCCGTTCGGAGTACGGGTCTCTCGCATCGCTTACGGGATTCCTGTTGGAATGGATATTGAGTATGCGGATGAAGTGACGTTGCTGAAATCCATCGAGGGACGCCGAGATCTGTAAACCCGCGGTGTTGCCCCGTTGACCCCTTCTCAATCGGCCTGCTATAGTTCGCCCGTACTGTCCACTCTCAAGACTTGGGGAGGGCCATGAAGGTCCGTTCTACCGCTAAACGCGCGTCCTCGGCAAAATCATCGACAACAGCAGCCTCCACACCCCCGGCTCGCAAGAATAAGAAGAAATCAGGCTCGGCGTCGGCCAAGTACCCTGATATTCGCCGTGACCTCGAACGCCAGCGCGCGGCAATTCTCGAAGAGGTTGAGGAAGTGCTGACGAACCGGCCTGACCTGGAAGCGTTTCCCGATGTCAGCGATCAGGCATCGGCCGAAGTCGACCAGAACTTTTCGATGCGGATCCGTGATCGCGAGCGGAAGTTGCTCAAGAAGATCGAAGAGGCGCTGGATCGAATGAGCGGCGGCACCTATGGGATCTGCGAGCGCTGCGACGGAGACATTCCTTACAAACGCCTCAAGGCCCGTCCGGTCACGACTCTCTGTATCGAGTGCAAGACCCTCCAAGAGCAGGAAGAACGGGCCAACCGTTAGCCCTTCCCTGCGCTCCACCCTGCTAAAAATGCAGCGCCACTCCGCCGACCAGGTGGATCGTTGAAATGCTATACCGTTCCCAATAAGAATCTGTCTCATATTTGAAGGTATGCCAACCCTGTGTCCACTTTGCCTCGCCAAACAGGGCCAAGTACTTGACCACAAAGAACTTGATACCTCCCAATGCCTGGACGGAAGGGGACGTACTGGTTTCTTCATAGCCCAGTGTAGATAGGCGAGCCCGTTGGGCACCCCCTCCAACGCCGATATAGGGATGCCATCGCCCCTGCGGCATATCCGGTGTCGTCCAGATTGGATACCGGAACAACAGATTCAAGGCCATATTATCGACCGCGAACTGCGGCCCCACGCCAAAGAATACGACTCCGAGCGGCGTACCAGTGGTTTGAAATGTCCCAATTCCGGGGAGCACCTGGCCGTTCGGAACATCTGCAGTGAACCTAGTCCAATCGATTTCAAATCCGATTTGCGGTTGCCAACTGTATTTCCTGGGCAAATGCCAGGCGGAGAGTTTGGCACCGAATGTACCAGAATCTTCAAAACGGAGATTCGTTGCTTTGGCATCGACCGGTTCCACCAACCCCGTGGAAAGGTTTGTTGCTTGATTGAATTGAACCGTGGTGTCGCCATGAACCGCCCATCCGCCAAACCCCCCGACTGAAAATTCCCAGTTCTGTTCGGCCGAGACAGTCGCGGCGTGGGCCAAAAGGCCGACCCCGGCCAGCAGCATAAATATTCGGCGCATCGCAATCCTCCAGGTTTTGAGTCCCTACAGGTTTGCTATCCTATCGTGTAGTTCGAAACCAGCCTAGAACTAATTGATTTTCGTCGCCACTGCGACCTGCTGCGAGTAGCGGGGAGGAGTTACTGTTTCAAGACTTTGATTCGTTCGTTCGCGTGAGCCGCTCGAGCTTCTTCTTCGGGAATCCCTTCGACCAGGGCGAGGAATGTTTCATATTCCGCCAATGCGCGCTTGGGGTTGGTCTGTTCGGAGGCCTCCGCAAGATTATACCGGGCCACGGCATAGTTGGGACGCAGGGTCACAGCCTTTTCAAACAGGCCTAGTGCTTCCGTTCTCTCACCAAGCTTGACATGGACCGTGCCGAGGTTGTTCAAGACCTCCGGAATGTTGGGTCTGATCGCGAGCGATTGCACCATCTCTGTTTTCGCCTTGTCAAATTGGCCTTTAGCCGACAAGGCCAGACCGAGCTTATGATGCGCTTCGGCAAGCCAGACCTTGTTCGTAAACCCGCCGGCGATGGCTTTTTGATACGCATCCCCTGCGATGTCATAATTCTTGTCGCCACAGTAGGCCAGCTGCGCGGTTTGTCCGCGGGCGAATTGCTGGAGTGAGAGAAAGGGCTCCTTGTCCTCGCTGCCCTGGCTCTCGATGGCGAGGCCGCCTTTCCCTCCTTTGGGGTTTCTGAGTCGATCTAGAAATTCCCGGCGATAGGGAGAGAACAGCCGCACATAGGGATCGATGGTAAATGACGCCTGAAGAAGAATCGGGTGATCCCGTGAACCGGTGACCAGATATTGTGTGGTGCTCTTCTCGTCTCCCGTTTCAAAGATGCTGCTGGCCTCCATGTTCGCTTTCGTCTCTAGTTGCGACACATTCAAATAGAACTCCAGCGCAGGCTTCAGCCGGGACAGCGTGTCTCGAAGCACAGGGTAGCGGTCAAGATTCAGTCCCTTCGGAAAGGTGAAGAGGGCTCCGACGAGGAGTCCGTCCTCATCGAGAAAATACGACTCATCTCCCTTCGACGCGCTTTTTGCCTGCGAAATTACGATCTCCTGTCCACTGCCCCAGGCATTCGCCTTGGGCACCGTCGAAGCGTGCTTCTTTAAAAATTCTGGTTTGCGTTCACAGAGTGCCGTCGATTTGAGAAGAACCAGATCGGTTGCAGAAGGGGGGGGGTTTGAGCGCACGGATGTCTTCTGGCTACAGCCAACCATGACAAGGACAACCAAAAGAACACTCGCCAGACGTATCTGCCAACCGGAGATATCCATTAGGAACTCCTCAAGGGAAAGACAGCTCTGTCTAGACGATACACGATTTAGGGGATGCTTGGCGAAGAGTAAAAACATGGGCCTGCTCCTCAAAGAGAAGCAGGCCCATCGTAAGACAACTCGTCTAACGCAAACTAGTGGCGCTGTGCGTCCAGCATGCTATCTTCCGCTGTATAACCGAAGATATAGGGGATACTGCCGCCAAGAGTATACATCGGACGATTGACCCCATAATCGAAGGCATGACCGATCGGGTGTGAAATGAATCCTACCCAACGGAGCGGATGGTCATTGATGGCCGATCCGGCAACTGGGTTCGAATAAACCAACGCGGTGCTATCCAGAATGTTGTAAATGCTTGTAGGAGGAGTGTATTCCTTGTTATCCGCGCTCTGTTGACCGGTGGTTGCACAACCAGTTGCAACCATCGTCACCATCGCAATACCGACAGCCCACGACATCGCTCTCATGGTATTACCTCGCTTGGTTTGGTCCACATCCAGACCACCGATTCAGTCTTGTAAAACGATAGGGGAAGTGTAGCCGACATCTCCCGTTCTGTCCAGAATTCAGGGAGATTCGAGATTCCTATGAAAATTGCTGCTTTGAGAGGACAAGGAATGTGGCAACGGCAGAGAACGCATGGTGGGCGATACAGGTATCGAACCTGTGGCCTCTTCCGTGTGAAGGAAGCGCTCTACCACTGAGCTAATCGCCCATCGTGTGGAGTCTAGCATGGGCTTTCGGCAGGGTTCAATGCGAACCTTGTGCAGGTGCTCCGTCATCAACCTGGGTTTGTATGCCAGCTGCCTTGACTTCACTAAAACACGGTTTCTAGAATGGGCTCCTTTCCCCGGTAAGGATTGTTGTTCGCATGAGAGATGACATCGTCATCGTGGGTGGTGGTCTGGCTGGATCGGAAGCGGCCTGGCAAGCGGCAAACCGTGGCGCCAGAGTCACGCTCTACGAAATGCGCCCGAAGGAAATGACGAAGGCGCACAAAACCGGCGGCTTGGCCGAACTCGTCTGCTCAAATTCGCTGGGGTCGATCGATCCGCACAACGCTCCCGGCGTGCTCAAGGAAGAAATGCGCCGGCTGGGCTCCCTGATTATCGCCTCAGCCGAACAATCCAAAGTCCCGGCCGGATCGGCACTGGCAGTCGATCGTGATCAATTCTCTTCGACCATTACCCGGACATTGGAAAGCCATCCGAATATCAGAATTCTTCACGAGGAGATCGCCGACATCCCCACCGAGTGTGTCTGCATCGTGGCAACCGGTCCGTTGACCTCCGACACACTTTCCCAGGCCATTCGCGCCGTGACCCAATCGCAGCATCTCTATTTCTTCGATGCCATCTCGCCGATCATCGACGCAGACTCGATCGACATGGATATCGTCTTTCGTGCCTCCCGCTACGATAAAGGCACAGACGATTATCTTAACTGTCCCATGACGGACGAACAGTACAACGCCTTCTATGACGCGCTGCTCGCAGCCGAAAAGGTGCAGCCCAAGGATTTCGAGAAAACGCCCTATTTTGAAGCCTGCATCCCGATCGAGGTCATGGCGGAGCGCGGCCGTCACACCATGCAATTCGGGCCGCTCAAACCGGTCGGCTTGGAAGATCCCAGAACCGGCCGGCGGCCCGCCGCCGTCGTACAACTGCGGACTGAGAATGTACATCGCACCTGTTACAACCTGGTTGGATTTCAGACCAAGCTCACGTATCCGGAACAAAAACGCGTCTTCCGCCTGATTCCAGGCTTGGAGCGTGCGGAGTTTCTGCGTTATGGGAGCTTGCATCGCAACACCTTTATCAACTCGCCCCAGTTGCTCACATCCACGCTACAATTCAAAGCCCGCAACACCTTGTTCTTTGCCGGGCAATTGGTCGGCGTGGAGGGCTATACCGAATCAGCGGCGATGGGCGGCCTGGCCGGCATCAATGCGGTGCGGGTATTGAACGGGGAGCCGACGGTGACACCTCCGCCGACGACGGCGCATGGATGCCTGGTCGCTCACGTGGCGCTATCCGATCCCCGGCACTTTCAGCCGATGAACACGAATTTTGGCCTGTTTCCTCCCTTGTCCAGCACGCCGAGGGACAAAGAAATGAAACGGCGTATGATCGCCCAACGGGCTCTTGAGGACTTCGCATCATGGAAGACGCAATCCGGGCTTTCATGAGCTTTCTTGACGTCGAGCGTAATGCATCCGCCGAGACTATTCGCAATTACCGGTCGGATCTCCGGCAGTTGACATCGTTTCTTGCTGGAACAGGCCACGCATCCCGTCTGATTCAAGTAGACCATGTTACAGCTGAAGATATCCGGGCGTATCTCCACCAGTTGGATCGAAAGGGTGAGAAAGCCTCGTCCCTGGCGAGAAAGCTGGCTGCCATACGGAGTTTCTACCGCTTTCTTCTGCGTGAAGAATCAGTACAGAAGAATCCGGCGGATGATATCCGGAGCCCTAAACTGCCCAAACCGCTGCCACGCGTTCTAGCCAAGGACGACGCCGGAGCCTTGATGGACTTTCCTGATGGCCGTTCCTCTCTTTCCTTGCGGGATCGCGCCCTGCTTGAAACATTGTATTCCACCGGCGCTCGTGTCAGTGAAGCGGTCGGGATCAACATCGGTGATCTCGATGAAGGTGAGGGGCTTGTCCGCCTGAGAGGCAAGGGCCGGAAGGAACGAGTAATCCCGATCGGTGATGTCGCAACCCGAGCCATCCGCGCGTATCGTCAATCACTGGGGTCTGAATCCCTCGAGCGGCGCCCGGCCGCTCCTCTGTTCTTGAATCATCGCGGAGGCAGACTCACCACACGGAGCGTGGCCCGAATCGTTTCTCGATATTCCAGTCGCCTTGCCGGTGGAGCCGTCAGTCCGCATGCCCTGCGGCATTCCTACGCAACCCACCTGCTCGATGAGGGCGCAGACCTCAGATCGATTCAGGAGATGCTCGGACATGCATCGCTCAGCACCACGCAGAAATATACGCATCTGGCCGGCGATCGCCTGGCTGCCGTCTACGACCATGCCCACCCGCGGGCCCGTTCGGTCACAACCGCTCTGCCGCGAAAGGATCAGAAGCCGTCATGATCATTCGATCCACCACTGTTCTGTGCGTCCGCCGGGCCGGACGAGTCGCCATGGGCTGCGACGGCCAAGTGACCGTCGGCACAACGGTGATGAAGCACAATGCCAAAAAGCTGCGGCGTCTCCATCACGAGCAGATACTCGCCGGCTTTGCCGGGGCCACCGCGGATGCATTCACGCTCTTCGAAAAGTTCGAGGCCAAGCTGGAAGAGCACCGGGGCAACCTGACAAGGGCGGCGGTCGAACTTGCCAAGGACTGGCGGACCGACCGCGTCCTGCGCCGTTTGGAAGCGCTGCTTGCCGTGGCCGGCCGGGAACAGTCTTTCCTGATTTCCGGAACCGGCGATGTTGTAGACCCGGAAGACGGCATCCTGGCAATCGGTTCCGGCGGGCCCTATGCCCTGGCTGCAGCCAGGGCGCTCCTCGGGCAGTCTCAACTGGACGCTACAGCCATCGTTACTGAAGCGATGAAAATTGCCGGCGCCATCGATATCTATACCAACCAACAGATCACCGTCGAGGAACTCCAAGGGTAAACAAGGAACATGAAACACCCGGCAATCGACCCAGAGCCGCTCAATCTCAATAGCCTCACACCCCGCCAGATCGTGGAGGAGCTCAATCGCTACGTGATCGGTCAAAAGGACGCGAAACGGATGGTGGCGATCGCGCTCCGCAATCGTTGGCGCCGCCAACAGCTGTCTCCTGATTTACGCGACGAGGTGATGCCGAAAAACATCATCATGATCGGCCCGACCGGAGTGGGAAAAACAGAGATCGCCAGACGGCTGGCCAAGCTGGCTCAAGCCCCGTTCATCAAGGTTGAAGCTTCGAAATTCACCGAGGTCGGCTATGTCGGTCGGGATGTGGAATCCATCATTCGCGATCTGACCGAACTGGCCATCAACATGGTGAAAACCCACCGCCTTGAAGCGGTTCAGCATAAGGCCGAGCAACATGGGGAAGAGCGCCTGCTGGATCTCCTGTTGCCGCCCTCTCCGGCTCGACCAGGATTTACGGAAGGTACCGGTGAGACCGCCACATCGATTCCCCATGATTCACACGAGACCACCAGATCGAAACTTCGTCTCCAACTTCGAGAAGGCAAACTCGACGAACGGACAGTCGAGATGGAGACCCAGGAGCGACGCCTGCCGGTCGGTGTCATCTCCAATGCCGGCGGGCTTGATGAACTGGAAGGCAATTTGCGAGACATGTTGGGCGGGATGTTCCAGGGTAAGAAAAAGAAACGGCTGATGAAAGTGCCGGAGGCGCTGAAACACCTCGCCCAGGAGGAAGCGCAGAAGCTCATCGACATGGACGACGCCGTACGTGAGGCCATCGCCAAGGTCGAGCAAACCGGGATCGTGTTCCTCGACGAAATCGACAAAATCGCCGGACGGGAACGGACTGCGGGGCCCGATGTTTCGCGGGAAGGCGTACAGCGCGATTTGCTCCCGATCGTCGAAGGCTGCACGGTGACGACCAAGCATGGACCGGTCCTGACTGATCACATTCTCTTTATCGCCGCGGGAGCCTTTCACGTGGCCAAGCCATCCGACCTGATTCCGGAGCTCCAAGGGCGCTTTCCAATACGAGTCGAACTGAGCCCCTTGTCGAAAGATGATTTTGTGCGTATTCTCACGGAACCGAAAGGGGCGCTGGTCCGGCAGTATCAAGCCCTGTTGGCGACGGAAGGTCTCGCCGTCGAGTTCACCGAGGACGGGCTGGAGGCGATCGCCGATATTGCGGTCCAGGTCAACGAACGAACGGAGAACATCGGCGCACGCCGTCTCTTTACTATTATGGAGCGACTGCTCGAACACATTTCATTCGCGGGAGCGGAGTGGCCGGATAAAGCCGTGAACATCACCGCTGAGTATGTCCGTGACCGGCTCAAAGACGTGGTAAAGGATCAGGATCTGAGCCGGTATATTCTCTAGGCGAGACGCAACTCGCGCATTGCTTGCTGATGGAGTAGTTCATGAACAGACTCATCAAAAAAGCCAACGTCCTGATCGAATCCCTGCCCTACATTCGGGCATTCCGCGGAAAGACCGTCGTGGTGAAGTACGGCGGCCATGCGATGACAGATACCTCCTTAAAAGAAAGGTTCGCACAGAATGTCGTGCTGTTGAAATACGTCGGGATCAATCCGGTCATCATCCACGGCGGAGGCCCTCAGATCGACAAGATGCTGGATCGGCTCGGGATCGAAGCAAAGTTCCGCCACGGCGTCCGTATCACCGATGAAGCGACGATGGAAATCGTCGAAATGGTCTTGGCCGGACAAATCAACATGGAGATCACCGATCTCATCAACCGGCACGGCGGCAGCGCGGTCGGCCTGAGCGGAAAAGACGGAGGACTGATTTTAAGCAAGCCGCTGACAGCCAAGGCATGGGCAGAAAGTCTGGACCGCGACTGGGACGACAAGGACGACGACGGGGATTTCGGGCTCGTCGGCGATATTGAACGGGTCGATCCGAGCCTGCTGCATAAACTTCAAGGCGATCACTATATCCCCATCATCGCTCCGATCGGAACCGATCGCGAGGGAAATACTTACAACATCAATGCCGATCTGGTCGCAGGCGCTATCGCGGGCGCCCTGCGCGCGGAAAAGCTCGTCATGATGACGGACATCAA
>MSXM01000045.1:64186-69734 GCA_002083565.1 Nitrospira sp. ST-bin4
AAGAAGGGGACGATCACGGAAGGCATGCTGCCGAAAGTACATGCCTGCCTGGATGCCATCGACGCCGGTGTCGGAAAAGCGCATATTATTGACGGCCGGATCCCTCATGCGATTCTTCTCGAGATCTTCACCAGGAAGGGGATCGGGACCGAGATCGTCGCCTAATCAGACCGTGAAACGCATAACCCCCGATGGCTGTTAAATTCCGACTGAGGGCTCATCTGCAGGCCTTGATCGGAGAACGTCATCCGTGGTCCTCACCGGCCCATCTCCAGCAGACAGCACACTATATCGGTGAGCAGTTTTCCAACATTGGTCTCGCTGTCACGACGCACGACTTCGAGGCCTTGGGCGGCAGCTATCGAAACGTGATCGGAGTCGCCCATCCGCCATCAGAACTGGACCAACCGGTTCTGCCTCCTTTAATTGTCGCCGCACACTATGACACCGTGTTGGGCTCACCGGGAGCCGATGACAATGCCAGCGCATTGGCGGTCTTGCTCGACGTGGCGCAACGAATCAAGCAGACCTCGCTCCGCCGACCCGTCCACTTCATCGCGTTCTGTCTTGAGGAGGAGGGACTCGTGGGGAGTCGGGCTTACGTCGCCCATCTCACGGAGACACGCAAGCCCCTGGATGGTGCGATCATACTGGAATGTGTGGGCTACGCGCGTGATGAAGAAGGGTCTCAAGAGATTCCCCCAGGAGTCCCGATCGCCGTTCCGACGGTTGGGAACTTTCTGGCCGTCATCGGCAATCAGTCATCAAGTTTCCTGACCATGGCCGTTGAACAAGCGATGAGGCCTCACCTGCCGGTCGTGCCGTTGATCGTGCCGGGAAACGGCGAACTCTTGCCGGACACGAGACGGAGCGACCATACACCATTCTGGGAGGCTGGATTTCCGGCAGTGATGCTCACCGACACGGCCAACTTCCGTAATCCCCACTACCATCGACCGACCGATACGATCGACACATTGAACCTGGACTTCATGTCCACCGTTGCAGATGGGGTCACGGCAGCGGTCATTGATCTGGCTGGTCGGCCTTCAGCGTAGCTCTCATTCTCCGACTTGGTTAGACTCAGTGGCGTGGAATTGTGAGCAGAGCGGATTGTAACCAGAAGTTCATTCTATACAATCAAGACCTGCTGATTCATGTCTTCGCGAAAACACAAACCTGTTCATGGCCCTTTGGAGCCGCTGATCCTGGTCATTCGGAACCAACGCGTCATCCTAGATGCGGACTTGGCCAGGCTCTATGGAGTCACAACGAAGGCCTTCAACCAAGCTGTCAAACGCAATGTCGAACGGTTCCCCGAGGACTTTGCGTTTCAACTGACTTCAGCGGAACTGGGACGTTTGAGGTCACAAACTGTGACCTCAAGTCGAAAAGCCATTGGAAATCAGGAAGGTACGGACAACTGGTCACAAATTGTGACCAGTTCAAGAGGTGGCCGCCGATATAGCCCCTGGGCATTCACTGAGCATGGTGCCATCATGGCAGCCAATATTGCTGCGTAGCGAGCGGGCCATCCATATGAGTGTCTTTGTGGTCCGGGCCTTTGTGCGCTTGCACGAACATGTCGCCGCCAACGCGGCGATTCTAAAACGACTGGCTGAAATCGATCGCACATTGCTTGAGCACGACACGGCCTTATTAGACCTGTACGAGAAACTCCTTCCGCTATTGCAACCGCTTCCCGACCCACCCAAACCTTGCATCGGTTTCCAGTCGAAGGGGAAATCGTGAGACCCACCTGCGCATCTTTCTGAGACTTTCTCTTTTCTGAGTATTCCGCCTCTCCTGGTTCAAAAACCTCACCTGAATTGCGAAAAAAGCTGGTCGATTTCTCAGAGATTTTGACCTATCCTAAAGTAGGTTCATGAGCAAATCTTCCGGGCAAGGAACACCAACAGTTTCTCCAAGACGAATATCAGCTATATGAGCATTGAGGATTACATCGCTAACCAAAGGCTCAACATCACATCGATCAGTCAACTGCCTCATTTTTCCATACTAGGCGGTCTCACTGATAAGCTCTATGAACGCGCTATTACTGTTGTGCCTAAATCCTCTCCCCCGCCATTCGGTCTACTACTTTTGATATGCCATAGAGCTTTCTTGTCCGCACTAACTTTGATCGGTCAGGCTCAGCCATACGATGCTGGACCAATTAGCCGAAATGCTATAGAAGCGGCTCGCCTCGCCTTAGCTGTCAAAACAAATCCCAAGAATGCTGTGGACTGGATGGCCTATGACCGGAGAATGGAACGTTGGCAAGCCAGGAATAAAGGTGAAAAACCAAAGGTATTATCACCGAAGCTCGATTTACCACCCGACCATCCAATATTGAGCGAACTGGAGAAACACCTTGGTATTCTGTCTGACTCATCTGTTCATTTCACTCCGGAATACTTTGGCTCACAACACTGGATCAAAAGCGAAAAGATGGTCGAACTTCGCTATTTNNATCCGACCAAAGAACAATTGAGCGCGAACTGATTACACTCGTTGGCATTCATGCCAGTATCTTGCGCATATTTGATGAATGTCTGGATGGCTCGTTCTTCTCGGACACGCATTGGCAGCAGATTTGGCAACGGTTAGAGGCTAACGGACGCCCCTTAGCAGAGCCTTTTAAACCAACTGACACGCAAGGAGAAACATAACCGCCCATGGTTCAGAATCAGTGAATTTTGAACAATTTATTGCGAAACCATAAAAGAACAGACTTTCAGTCCCTGCTCCACCGCGCATTCCAAGGAGAACTGTGACAGATGACCATCCGGTTCTACATTGACCCGGAAACCGGCTTGCCGCACATTCATGGCCATGCGGTGGATGAGGAAGAAGTTGAAGAGGTCTTGCGAGCACCTGGGGAAGATCGCCCAGGTCGGGAAGGGTCTCGAGTAGCGATTGGGCAAACGCGAGCCGGTCGCTATCTGAAAGTGATCTATGTACCCGATCCTGAACCTGATGGTATATTTGTCATCCCAGCCTATCAGTTGATCGGCAAGCCACTGCTGGCCTACCGGAGGCGGAGAAGAAAGAAATTATGACCATACAAAGCAAGTTTCCTCCAGGCTGGGACGAAGCACGTGTCCGTCGAGTCCTCGCTCACTATGAAACACAAACTGAAGCAGAGGCGGTTGCCGAGGACGAGGCTGCGGCCGAAGATAGAACCCAGACGGTTATGGAAGTCCCCACCGAGTTGGTTCCTGCTGTCCGTGAGCTGATCGCGAAACGGCAACGCTAGACACGTCAACGTTTGTCGCCGCGATCAGAGGCGATGAACTCGCGGCAAGCCGCCGCCCGCCGCCGATTGGATAACCTATCCCATTCCATGCTTCACTGCGATCCCCCATGAAATACAGACTTCACACTCAAACCCTAAAAGCTGTCCGCCGCGTGTTCGATCACCTCGACTACAAAAGCTTAGAGCCGATCTACTGTTACGAAGGGGGCGACGAGTTCTGGCGGGCGAAGCGAAAACCCTGCGAGCGACTAGGCATCAACCTTTCCCAGGCACTGCTGAAAAAGTTGCCGCGTGGCGGGCGAAGTCTGTACGTGGGAGCCGGCGTGGCGGAACTGCCGGTCCTCCTGGCTGAAGCCATCGATCTTCATCGCCACGTTGAGCCGTATAATCTCCGCCGATCCGAAGTCACGGTGCTCAACCGAGCTTGCCGTGGAACGCCTGTAAGGTTTCACGCGAGAACCGCCGCAGAGGCGAGCGGGAAGTTCGATCATCTCTGGATGGTCAGTGTCTTGAACGATCCTGAGCGATTTCCCGATCTCTCGCCGCTGTCCTATGGGAATGCGAACCCCGTCACCTTCAATCCCAGAAGGTTCGAACAGCAGCGTCGGATTGTCCAGTCGATTGTCGATCAGTGTATGCCCAAGCTCGGTCTACCCGGCCTCGTGACAACCTCGACGGAAGAAGTCGTGTGGATCGCCGACTGGTGCCACCGACACGGGATTCCCTATCGCGTGGAGCGGAAACAGTATCTCACGGCGCTCGTCGGTGACCCAATCTGTTTTATTAAAGTTGGTAAGGAGTGAGGGGTGAGGCGTAAGGGGTACAACTCTGAGATCGGTCAAGTCTGAAAGCCGGTCTTCGGTTTGGCGGAACCGCCCAGATACAGCCCGGCGTACTTCACATAGTTCTCAGCGGATTTCTTGATCCAGGCCAATTCTTCGCCTGTCACGGACCGTCGGACCCGTGCGGGTGAGCCCAGGATGAGGCTCTTCGGCGGGACAACGGTACCTTCCACTACCAGCGCCCCGGCTCCCACTACTGAATCCTCTCCAATAACAGCCCCGTCCATGATGATGGCGCCCATCCCGACTAACACGCGATCGTGAATCGTACAGCCATGGAGAACCACGCTGTGGCCGACTGTCACATCGTTCCCGATGACGAGAGGATGGGTATCGTGGGTGACGTGTAACATGCAGAGGTCTTGGATGTTGGTCCGATTGCCGATCCGGATATAGTTCACATCGCCACGGATGACGGCGTGGAACCAGACGCTACACTCCTCACCCATAACCACGTCGCCGATGACCACCCCCGTGTCTTCGACAAAACAGGAGGATGGAACCGTCGGTTTGATGCCTTGAAAGGTGCGAATCATTGAGGCACTTTAGGGGAACGGCTTCCGGAATATCAAGACAGCCCTCTTGAGCATTCGTTGACAGGCTTTTCAAGCCTCCCGTAGACTGCTCGAATGTCTACGCCTTTGATCCAGCTCGGCCGGAAGAACACCACCAAGAAAGCGGCGCTTCCCCGGAAGACCACGGCTGCTAAACCAACGACTATCGGCTTCGTCAACCTGGGGTGCTCGAAAAACCAGGTAGACTCGGAGGTGATGCTCGGTACACTCGTACACGACGGCTTCGCTTTAACCGACAATCCCAAGAAAGCCGAGGTCGTCATCATCAATACCTGCGGCTTCATTGAAGAAGCGAAACAGGAATCCATCAACACGATTCTCGAACATAGCAAGCTCAAAAAGAACGGAGTCTGCCGCGTCCTCATTGCCGCCGGCTGCCTGGCGCAACGCTATCAAGGCGATCTTCTGAAAGAACTGCCGGAACTGGACGGCGTGGTAGGAACCGGCGAATTCGGGAACATCGCCAGCATCTGCCGGGATCTCCTGGCTCCCCAAAAGCGGCAGCAGCGGCTCTGGATCAGCGAGCCGCCCTATCTCTACGACGCGGACGCCCCGCGCCTGCGGCTCGGAAAGGCGCATAGCGCCTATGTGAAAATCGCCGAAGGCTGCAACCGCAACTGTGCCTTCTGTGCTATTCCTATCATGCGGGGCAAGCAACGCAGCCGCCCGGTGGAATCGATCGTGGCTGAAGCCGAACGCCTCGCCGCGGAAGGCGTGAAAGAACTCAACCTCATCTCCCAGGATACAATCAACTACGGCGTGGATCTGGGGATTCGAGATGGATTAACCACGCTGCTGAGCGCGCTTGTGAAGGTGAAGGACATTCACTGGATCAGACCCTTTTACCTCTACCCGCAGCAGATCACGGACAA
>MSXM01000045.1:69790-76742 GCA_002083565.1 Nitrospira sp. ST-bin4
CACATCAACGACCGGATGTTGAAGCGCATGCATCGATTAGGGAATCGCGCCGCTATCGACAAGCTGGTGGACCGCATTCGCACCCGCATTCCCGGCGTCGCCTTTCGTACCGCCTTCATCGTCGGCTTCCCCGGTGAAACAGAGAAGGCCTACCAGGAACTGAAGACCTATGTGACGGAGCGCGAATTCGACCGAGTGGCAGTCTTCCTCTACTCCGACGAAGAGGACACGACGGCGCTTGCGCTCGATGAGAAGATTGAACGGGCCGTCATGGACGAACGGCGGAACGAACTGCTGGCGATACAGGAAAACATCGCCGCTACGCAGGGCCAGGCTCGCATAGGCTCAGTCATAGACGTCCTGGTCGAAGGCCCATCGGAGGAAACGCCGCTGCTGCTGGAAGGCCGCCATGAAGGGCTGGCGCCGGAGATCGACGGCGTCGTCTATATCAATGACGGCACGACAAACCCGGGGGATCTCGTCAAGGTCGAGATCACCGAAGCCGCTACCTACGACCTCGTCGGGCACATCGTCACATAATCCTACACCTCCCGGGCGCTTCCGTTCTGCTACACTTGAAGGACCCGTATCAAGGAGATATCGCACATGACCTCACAGAGAAAAGAATCGGTCGTACTCCTGATCCAGTGCAAGGACCGAAGGGGCATCGTCGCCCGTGTCTCAGGATTCATCCATGATTTCGGGGGCAACATCCTCGACTCCGATCATCACACGGACGAAGAGACGAACGATTTTCTCATGCGGATGGAGTGCTCGACGGAGGGGTTGCAGATCGCACCCGATCAGATTTCAGAGGCGTTCGCTCCCATCGCCAAAGTGTTCGAGATGCGCTACGAAGTCCATCAGACCAGCCGGCGCACCCGTGTCGGAATGATGGTCTCGAAGCAGGATCACTGTTTGGCGGATTTACTCCAACGTCATCGCCGTGACGAGCTGCGCATCGACATTCCCCTCATTATTTCCAATCATGACACCTGCGCCAACTGGGCTGAACTGTTCAAGATCCCCTTCGCTGTCTGTCCTGTCACGAAAGAGACGAAACCGGAACAAGAACGGCACGTGGTCTCACTCTTGCGGGAGCAGCACACCGAACTCGTCGTGATGGCCCGGTACATGCAGATTCTCAGCGCCGAGTTTCTTGCCCAGGTCGGCTGTCCCGTGATCAACATTCACCATTCCTTCCTTCCCGCCTTCATCGGCGCAAACCCCTATCGGCAGGCTTATGATCGAGGAGTCAAAATTATCGGGGCGACGGCGCACTATGCCACACAGGACCTCGACGAAGGGCCGATCATCGAACAAGACGTGATCCGCGTAGGCCACCGGGATACTGTGGATGATCTCGTTCGAAAAGGTCGGGATTTGGAGGAAATTGTGCTGGCCCGGGCCGTCCGCCGCCATATCGAACGGCGGGTCTTGGTCTACGGAAGAAAGACGGTAGTGTTCGACTGAGTCTGCCAGCGAGCCACTTACACCGCCTGAGGCGCGAGCGGCAACGTGACCGTAAAGGTGGAGCCCTGACCCACACTGCTTTTCACGCTGATCCGGCCCTTGTGGAATTCGACGATCCATGCACAGATGGCAAGACCCAGACCGGTGCCTTTTTTGGTATGGTTACGCGCGCCGTCGGTACGGAAAAAGCGGTTGAATATTTTCGTGTGATCTTCCGGTCCGATGCCGATACCCTGATCAGTCACGGACAGAATGGCCTCTTGTCCGACTGTCACCAAGCCGATCTCGACCTTCCCGCCCGGATGAGAATACTTGATGGCGTTTTCAACCAAGTTGAGCAGCAGCTCCCGAAGCCGTAATTCGTCTCCCTGTACCAATGCCGGCATGACGGTTCCCAGCACGACCTCGATATTCCGATCCTGTCCGAGCAACGGGGCCTGGCGGTGGATATCCTCGACAAGCGTCTCCAGCAGGACCGGCTTCGACTCCATCTTCACCTCGCCCATGTCGGCGCGTGACAAGAACAACAGCTCCTCCACGATGCGGGTCATCCGGTCGATCTCTTCCAGATTACTCTCGAGCACTGCCTGATAATCTTCAAGCGCCCGAGGCCGCCGCAGTACCAATTCCGTTTCGCCTTTCATCACGGTCAACGGCGTTCGCAGTTCGTGTGACGCATCGCTCGTGAATTGGCGGATCTGCCGGAACGAGGTATCCAGCCGGCCGATCATATTGTTGAATGTCCCGGCCAGCCGGCCGATTTCATCCGGCGCAGTGGGCATGGTCAGGCGCTGACTGAGATCTCCCGCAGCGATACGTTGCGCAGCGAGCGTGATGGCATCGACCGGGCGCAAGGCGCGCCCCGCCAGAAACCACCCTGCAGCCAGCGAGACGGCCAGCGCGATCGGCATGGCCACGATCAGCAGGATGAGGAAACGACGCAACGTGTCCTCGATCGATTCCATCGACGTGCCGACCTGCACGATGTAGAGGAGATTGCCCCGATGGATGATCGGCACGGAGATAAGCCGCAAGGGGGGCTCATGGGGATATCTGGCCGATTCCAGAATCGTCTGCCCGTTGAATGTGGCTTCGAGAGCCGTCCGGCTGAGCGGAACCTCGTGTTGCCTGATATTCGGGGAGCGGATCGTGATGGTACCGGAGGGGCTGAAAATCTGAAAGAATTTGTCGATGCGGGCCAGCTCAGGAAATTGGGAGAGCAATTCTTCTTCGTCGATGAGCGGAAGAAAACCCCGTTCTTGGAGGGAACGCACAGCAGCGGTGGCGGTTTCTTCAAGAGACTGATCGACATCGTCGCGAAGATTCCGGGCCGTGAGGACGTACAGAACCACGGAAAACGTAATCAAGACCATCGCCAGCGCGCTTCCGTACCAGAGCGTCAGCCTGACACGTAGTGGCATCAGTCGGCCTTCAGCATGTACCCGCTGCCCCGTATGGTATGGATCAGTTTCTTGACCCGGCCCCGGTCGATCTTGTTTCGGAGGTAGTTCACATAGACGTCAATGACGTTGGTAAAAGTATCGAAGTCCTGATTCCACACATGCTCGGAGATCATGGGCCGCGTCAGGACGCGCCCCGTATGGCGCATGAGATATTCGAGCAGGGCGTATTCTTTGAGCGTGAGATCGATCCGTTGCCCGCCGCGGGTCACCTCGCGCGTAGCCGGGTTGAAGATAAGATCATCGACCTGGAGAATGCCGGGAGTTTCGGTCGCACCGCGGCGAATGAGGGCACGGACACGGGCCAACAGCTCATCAATGGCAAACGGCTTGGTCAGATAATCGTCGGCGCCGGCGTCGAGCCCTTTCACCCGCTGATCGATCTGCGATTGCGCCGACAGGATCAGTACGGGAGTTTGAATCCGCTCCCGGCGGACGGTTTTGAGAATGTCCATGCCGGACATCGACGGCAACATCAGATCGACCACAAGCAGGTCATAGTTGGTCGCCAGCGCCATCTCAAGACCCTTGGCTCCGTCCTCGCACAGATCGACGGCATAGCTTTCTTCTTCAAGCGCTCGCTTGATAAAACATCCGACTTTGGTTTCGTCTTCGATAACGAGCACGCGCATGGATACTCCGTACCGTATGGTGGAACCCTCGCAGCATCGTTCATCTGCGGAGATGAGCGATTATACCAAAGCGGGCGAGTCCGTGATATCTCAGTGAGCCTCACCGGACTTGTGCTCGGGAGCAAGCGACGTCACACGATGATCGCAGATGGAGCGGACTCGTTTCCAATCCTCTCCGGGCAAGAGCGCGACCGGATGAAGCGGGAGCGGACCGGCAAGCCTGGTCAAAGTGGCGATGCGGTCTCCCGTATCGGGATGCGTCGACAGAGAGGACGCAGATTCGACCCGATGGCGCTCCTTCGACTCGATTGTACGATAGAAGGCAATCATCTCTCCGGGATCGACGCCCATGGCTTGAAGCAGGCGAAGCCCCTCGCGGTCCGCCTCATCCTCGTGGAGCCGGCTATAGCGCAGCATGCCCAGCACACGCGCACCTTCGATGCCGTACGCCAACGCTCCTGTGAAATCTCCGGTCACGGCCGCGATCAGGAGACTGGTAGAGCCTTGTTCAAGCAGAGCCCGGATCGAATGCCGCTTGTAAATATGCTGGACCTCATGGGCGAGGACGCCGGCGAGCTGTTCGGGAGTGTCGGTGGCCTCTAGGAGGCCCCGGAACAGGACGATCCGGCCGGCGGGTAAGGCAAAGGCGTTGATGACGGGCCGATCCACAATCGTCACCTGAAGGCGATAGGGAGAATCGGGAACCGCAGCGGACAATTGATTGAGAATCTGTTCGATGGCGGCCAATCGGCCGGGGTCGGTGCAGCGCAGGCCGGCCGGCGCCATATGCTCCAACGCCGAGTCGCCCAGACGTTCTTCCCATGAAAGCGGGACGTGGGGAGCGAGGAATGTTGCCGCGGCCGGGATGCCCCACACATAGAGTCCCGCGAGAAGGACCATGAGGGCCAGGGAGGCCAGCAGCGTCAGTCGAACGCGCAGCCCTCTTCGCCTCGGATCATGCAGATGGCCGACCTTCGCCGAGGAGGCTTCCTGCAACGCCACGAGAAACCCGGTATCCTGTACGACGATGGCCTGGGCGAGAGGGGCACCGAACTCCAGCCTGACCGGTTCGCCTTCGTACAAGCCTTGGGTTTGTTTGATCTGGTGATAGGGCCAGGCCAGCGATCGACCGGCCGATGTCTGGAAACGAAGGGCCGTCCCGGTCAGTTGAATTGTAGTGGGGTGCCGCGTTGCAGTCCGGCCGTCCAGATAGAACCCTTGCCACAACCTCTGCATGGCAGTCAGCCTAGATCGAATCCCGTGTCGAGAAAACCATCAAGCCCTTCTCCCATCGGAGGCGCTGCATCGTACGCTTGAACAACCTCGTCAAAGTTGTCGACTCCCGTCAGGGTCAATCGGTCGGTGATGAACCGGAGGTTGCGGATCGTGATCCAAGGCCACGCCAACCCCAATGTGCCGATTGCGAGCAGGAGATTGACCAGCTTGAGTTTGACATAGGGCCATGTAGTGATCGGCAAACTGAAGCGCGCAGCGCCGATCGAGGTCTGCTCCCAAAAATACCGTTGCTCCCTGACGGAGTAGGGAAACCAGAGGAACCGGAAGACGACTACACCGACAACCAGACTGACCATCACAGCAATCACGACTGCGATCACAGATGTGACACCGGCACTTTCCCACGATCCCGGTATCAGGGATTGAACCGCAACATAGGCTCCCGCCGCCGCCAGCGCGGACGAACCGGTTGCGATGAGATACATTGTGAGAAACGGACGAAACAGCTCCGCGCCGTTGCCGGAAAATCTGAATGGCTCGTTTCCAAAATAGCTGTGCGCAGTGAGGAAGGCCTGTTTCTTCGTTGAGAAATACGGATAGTACAGGCCAAGGCTGAGACCGGTCAGAGCATAGCCGGACAGCCAGAGCTTGATGAAGTCCCACGCCTTGCCCTGGAATGAAAACCGGATGCCGCGCCACGCGGTACGGGTCAAGCGATACCGCCGCGCGCCGACAATGGCAACGGGAATGAAGAACAGCAGGAGCAGCGAAGCCGCAATCTGGAGACCGATATTGACCGCCACGCTGCTCTCAATGAACGGTCCGACGTGGGACAGGCCGTAATACGGGAGAGCAAACACCAGGGTCGCCTTCAAGGCGCCGTTCATGAGTTCTCGCGCGTTGCCATGATACGAGAACCGGTCGCCGGCAAATTCCGTTTGGTTGAAGAGATAGCACCGCACCTTGACCTTCGCCCAATAATAGTAGAACCCAAGGGTGACGAGGGTCAGCAAGGTATTGACGAGGTGAATGCCGAAGAGCGAGCCTCCCGTCCCATAAAAGGTTGCCGTATAGGTGTGTGCGCAACCGCCATCCGTCTGGATGGCCGTCTGCTGCTCTGCGAGGTGGTGCGGCTGATCCAGGCCAACCGGTTCGTTCACCTCTGTATGAGGCGTTCCGTCAGGCAATAGCGCCGGCATCGCCACGACGAGAAAGGGAGCGGCGCATGTGATACAGGAGGCGCTCATGCCGGGTTTCAACGCCTGAATATCCCGGACTCTGTGAACGGTGGCACAGCGCTCACAGGACAGCCGCACTGACCGGTCCACTGCCGCTGTCGCCGTCACGACAGCATCCCAGTTGTAATATGACGCTCGGTGCCCGCTATAACGAGGAGTGACCCGAGCATGCGCGGGCGAAAGCGGCTCCACCATGAAGTCTTCTTGGAAGAAGAGCGGCTGGCTCCGGATTTCGTCGCGGCGACGGGGGACGATGGGCGGCTCTGCGCGGCATGCGATTTGACCAAAACAAGGTTGGCTTCGCAGGCGGCACAGGCGGCAACCTGCCAATCGAGCGAGGGCGACTCAGGAAGGACGCGGTTTTCATGTGAGCACGCCGGACAGGCAATGGTCATAGGCAATTTCTGCTCCTCTTCATTTCAAATCAGATCGAGCGTGTGTTCCATTCGCTCCGGTGATCTATTTCAAGGGATAACTCTAGCGCAAACTGCCCGAAGCGCAACCCGTCGGATAGGAGACTGGATACGCAACAAGGAGGTCGATGGGATGAAAACTCGCAATAATCCCTGAGCAGGAGCCTACTTAGCCCACACTATGCATGATGGCTTGTTTCGGGCACGATCGAGGGTGAGGGACAAAAATCGGCACAACGGACCGGGTGTGTTTCGACACACACAGGCGGAGAATTCAGGGCCTGTACCCAAGAATCATATGTCTGGCAGGCTGCAGGAAAACTCCTGATGATCCCTGAAGTCTTCACAATCCTCGATGTGTGAGGCACATCAAGTAACCACGCAGGATGCTCAAAATGGCCGCTGTTTGCACCCGCCCGCCCCGGTGCGCCGAGACGCCCTATTCCACGGGCAAGGCCGTAGCGAGTGAAGAGGTGAAGCGTACGCTTCGGTACGTTGAG
>MSXM01000046.1:0-16519 GCA_002083565.1 Nitrospira sp. ST-bin4
TCGAAACAATGCGCAGCCCATGCCAGTCAGTAGTACTGCCGCAAGAGACAACCCGACAGTGGATCGAATCACCCCGATTCCGATACCTTTCGCCCATCCCTTCTGAACAGGGTGAGAGGCATGCTTCTCATGCGCGCATTGAATGAAGCCCTTCTGAGGACGCGCATTCAGCGAGCAACGAGGCGTGCTTCTCATCCTGTTCCCATCCCCTCCAAAGGGAAGCAGGGAGGGATGCGTCTCCACTGCGCGCGACATTTCACCCACCCACCTCACGACGCGCCGAGACGCGCCGTTTCCCCAGCGAGGGTCTTCCGAGACCGCGCGTTGCGCGAGCACCGGGACGCATCCCTCCCTCGCTTTCTTACGCCAACACCACATCCAGCGCCTCTCGCACATCCTGGATTCCGACCAACTCCATACCGTCGATCGGATCGAGCTTCGCAAGATTCCGCTCAGGCAGCAGACAGCGCTTGAATCCCATCTTCGCCGCCTCCCGGATGCGCAACTCCGCCTGACTCACCGCGCGCACTTCCCCGCCGAGTCCCACTTCACCGAGAATCAGGAGACCCGGTTCAATCGGCGTCTCGCGCAGACTCGACGTGACCGCCGCAACGAGCCCCAGGTCGATCGCAGGTTCATCGATATGCATACCGCCAACCACGTTCACGTAGACATCCTGCCCGGAGAGATGCAGCCCCAGCCGTTTCTCCATCACTGCAAGCAACAACGACACCCGGTTGAGCTCCACCCCATTGGCCATTCGTTTCGGCATGGCATAACTCGTCGAGGACACCAGCGCTTGCAGCTCGACTAGAATCGGCCTGGTACCTTCGAGGCTCGATACCACGACCGAACCCGTGCTGCGCTGCGGCCGCTCGGCTAAAAACAGCTCCGAGGGATTGCTGACTTCCTCCAGCCCCCCGTCTTTCATTTCGAACACGCCGATTTCATTTGTCGAACCGAAGCGGTTCTTCACGGCGCGGAGAATGCGATAGCTGTGCCCTTTGTCTCCTTCAAAGTAGAGCACGGTATCGACGATATGCTCCAGCAATCGCGGCCCGGCGATCGCCCCTTCCTTCGTCACATGGCCGATGATGAAGACCGGCACTCCCGCGCGCTTGGCAAACCACATGAGCTGGCCGGCGACTTCCTGCACCTGGCTGATGCTGCCTGGCGCGGACGTGATCTGCTCCGTGTATACCGTTTGAATGGAATCCACCACCACGGCCGCCGGTTGAATCTCTTGGATGGCTTTCAAAATCTGTTCGAGAGAGGTCTCCGCAAGAATCAGCAGATTGGGATGGTCGATGCCCAACCGTTGCCCCCGCATTTTGATCTGGCGAGGCGATTCTTCTCCGGACACATAGAGGACAGGTTGCGCGGGTGAAGCCAAACGAGGCAGCGCCTGAAGCAGCAACGTCGTCTTGCCGATTCCGGGATCGCCGCCGATCAAGATCATGGAGCCTGGGATCACACCGCCACCCAGCACCCGGTCGAATTCACCGATGCGGGTCAGCCGGCGATCCTCACCCACAACCTCGATCTCGCCGATCGGCGTGGCCGGCGCTGAGACCGTCTTCATCGCCATGGGACGGCCCTTCCCGGTAGCAGCCTGCCGCTCTTCTTTCATCGTGTTCCAGCCGCCACAGTCAGGACAACGGCCGAGCCATCGTAGCGATTGATGCCCGCAGGATTGGCAAGAGAAACTGGTTTTGGCTTTCAACGGAAGCCCCTCATGCGAAGGAATAGAAGGGATCAGACCGGGTTATCTTAATAGATGCGCAGAAGGAATAAAAGAAGGAAGGACTGAGGACCGGGGCGTAGAACTGATGGCATATGGCACGTAATCAGATCAGAGCCTGGGTTTGCTTTTGATTCATTCTCGGATTTCATGCCATACGCCATCGACTCTTTCGAGGAAATGCGCCTCAGGTCCTACCAGGCATAGGCTTCCGGCGCTGTCCCGCCCGGCCCCGGAAAGATCTCGTCTAATCGCTTCAGCTGGTCGGCGCTCAATGTCAGCGCTAAGGCCCGCATGGCGCCATTCAACTGATCTATCGTACGCGGTCCAATGATGGGCGACGTCACCGCCGGCTGATGAAGCAGCCATGCGAGTGCCACATCGGCAGGTTGCTCGCCCGTGCTCTGACAGAACGTCTCATACGCTTCGAGCTTTGGGCGATACTTTTCTATTTCCTTCTTCAAATCCTCATCCGCCCGCCGTCCAACCGTCACCGGCTTCAGCGCTCCTGCCAGCAACCCGCGCGCCAGCGGACTCCAGGGTATCACGCCGATGCCATACGCGGTGCAGGCCGGAATCACCTCCAGCTCAATCGTCCGCTCGACCAGATTATAAAGGCTCTGTTCGGAGATCAGCCCGAGAAAATGGCGGTTCCTGGCCAGCTCTTGCGCCTGGGCCAGATGCCACCCCGCGAAATTACTGCTGCCGACATAGAGAATTTTCCCCTCGCGGACCAGCTGCTCCATCGCCTGCCAGATTTCCTCCCACGGTGACTCCCGGTCAATATGATGCATCTGATACAGATCGATGTAGTCGGTGCCCAACCGCCGCAAACTCTCCTCACAGGCTCGCCTAATGTGCAAGGCCGAGAGCCGCGACTGATTCGGCCAGTTACCCATGCGACCGAAGACTTTCGTCGCCAGGACAATTTTCTCACGCCGCCCGCCTTGATGGAGCCAACGCCCGACGATTTGTTCCGTCCACCCTTCCCCCACCTTCCAGCCATACACATTCGCCGTGTCAAAAAAATTGATGCCGAGGTCCAGCGCGCGGTCCATGATCGCAAAACTGTCAGCCTCGCTTGTCTCCGGCCCGAAGTTCATCGTGCCGAGACAAAGCCGGCTGACCTTCACGCCCGAACGGCCGAGATGGATGTACTGCATGGTGCCTTATAATGCGCGCACGCTGTGAGACAACAGCTTACAATGATGGCGGATACCACGAACCCTACTGAGTTTCAACTTTTCAATCCTAGAATAGAGTTTTCTCAACGCTCACGACTGCTCGCGTGATGCTTCGGCCAAGCTCTTGTGCGCCAGCGCGATTGCCTCCAGCAACGCCTTTCGTTCCTGAGTCGATTGCCTGGCTGGCGGCACAGTCGCCACAAACCGCTCCGCCGCCGCCGTCAACCTTTGCATCACCTCAGTCACACTCTCCTGCCGAACACCCTGCAGCGTTGCGGCCGCTCTCTTCAGCGCATACCTCCTCCGAGGCCCCACGTACATCTGCGGAGCGATGGGATTATCCTTTTCCAGTTCCGGACGTCGAAATACTGCCATGATCCCTCCCAAATCATCAGACAACGAAGAATGCGCTGTTTACTCTACCCGATCTATGGCAGGAATAGCATCTGAAGTTGTGGACAGCGGAACGACCAGCGCCTATGCAGAGGGAACCAGTGCAGGAAGGCAGTACGCAGTAATGGGAAGCGTGTCCGGTTCAGAAAAAGTAATCACGACTTATCATGGGACAACTGCTCATACTTGTCTCGACAATTCAGTCAAAACAGACGCAGGACGGATGATCAACACTGTGACGGGGCGCTACTGAGTGACTTACGGAGAGGAAGATATTCCAGAGAGGGGTAATCCTGTTGTAGAGGCACTGCCGGAATGACTATGCAAGCCGAAATCGAGTCCGTGTATCACTGAGGGAATCACGAGAGATACTCTTCCAAATGAAAGACTGAATCCGCTTCCGGTGCTCCTGGCTCAGACGCATAAATCGAATGGATGACTGACAGCCAGACACCCAGACAACATGTGCAGAACTCAAAACGAGCGGTGGCAATTCGTCGGGAAGTGCGATCGTGAGAGTTAACAATGTCCCACGCGTCACGGGACTGTCGCTGATGATTTTGCATCCGGACACGGACAAATTCTTGGTCAGTCCTTCTCCCTGGTGAGGCTGCGTCGAGATTTCACCCGTATAACGTACTCGGCACGTAACAACCACACGTTCAGCGAACCGGTTATCAATGGGTTCGTAAGATTTTCGACTGTTCATAGTGGGTTTCAGCATAGTGTTCCGCTCCACTTTTTTCGAATCAATTCAACATTCTGGTTCCCTCCCGGAAGATTACAGGAGCAACCCCAATCACGACCATACCCCGTGTGAGGGGAACGTCACCCCACAAAGGAATAAGAAGCGGGCGTGAGGACCCGTTTTGAGCGAGACCACCCGATTAACCGGCAACCGACTTGGTGAATGCACCCCTGCGCGTGGCAACACGCACTGCCACAAAAACATGGACAACTACCACATCACACATCACATGGAATTTTGTTGTTTGTGAAGCGCGAACCTCAGGACGGAAAGAGCACGTCTGATTCTCGCTTGCGAGATACGGTTTGATAGGCTCACCGTCCTGAGCAGAGCCGAAGGACGTGATACGCTTCACAAGGAACGCACGTCGTGCCGGCTAGTGCGATCTTCCGGGCAATCTGAACTGGAGTCCGACGGCGCCGGTGCGAAGCAACACCCGCCCATCCTGAAGCCCGATCGCATACCGCATGAACACCTCAGGCGGACCACCTCGATATTGATGGGAGTGATCTTGATTGCGAAGCGCGTCTCGGAGGCCCTCTTCTTCAGCAGCCCATTCTTCTAAATCAAGCTGCCCACTCGCCCGCCTTTTCTGCCTTCGACACCACAGAATCCGCGCCATGACGGAATTGGTTGGATACACCATATTCCACCTCCTGTCATGCCAGTTACTCTCGACATTTCAATTGCATCTATAACCTATCAATAACTCCGGTAAATTCGCAATTCCAGCGGTAACTCCCCCTAGTGAGATCTTACGGCTCTCCCAATAAATAGAGATCGATCGGCTTGCGTTCTACCAGAGGGGAGAGCTAAAATCGCCCACCGCTCACCCCTAGCTGGAGGTACCCCATGCCGGCATTGGCTGTCCGACTCATTCAGCTCATCGAGAAACACGCTGAAGACCTTTCCCGCGAGCTTAGCGAGAAAGTATGGAGCGCCCCCCAATGTAGCGATTTGCGCAAAGTCCCTTCGGACGAACTTGAAGCCCGCACCCGCGAGATCTACCGCAATCTGAGCGACTGGCTGCTGCACAAGACCGAGGACCAGTTGGCCCGGCGTTATACTGAGCTGGGAGCAACACGTGTCCAACAGGGCGTCGGCTATAGCCACTTCCTCTGGGCCATTACCGCCACCAAGGAGCATGTGCGTGCTTTTATCGATCGCGAAGGTCTCGCCGATAATGCTATGGAGTTAAACGGGAAGCTGGAGTTGCTCCAGATGCTCGATCACTTCTTCGATCGTGCGCTATACTACGCCGCCGTCGGCTACGACCAAGAGCGCAACCGCGTAGGAAGCCAGAACCGCAGACGCAAAAGTGATCACCAGGCATTACCCAGGTAATGCCTGACGGTCCTTAGTCACATGATCCCGATTGGACGCCGACCGCGGCGTTTGTGGATCGGTATCGATTCATTCCTCGTCCCTTTCTCTGACTTTTTCAATTCCCATTTGATTGCCCATTTCATATTCACAAACAGTGGAGTACACTCCCGTCCATTTGGCATCCCCACCCGCGCCTAGCCTATATAAGGAGGATCGACATGAAGCATGCCGTCTGTGTAAAGGCACTCGGTGTGGTCAGTCTGCTGGTTTTATGCTTCAGCAGTTGGGCGAGCGCTTCAGAACCTACGGGCGGCATCAACGAAGCACGCCTGGTCGCACAATATAACTACTCGATCCACATCCTGGCCATGCTGGTGGTGGGATTCGGATTTTTGATGGTATTCGTCCGGCGCTACGGCTTCGGCGCAACCACCGGCACATACCTGGTGGTCGCAACCGGTCTGCCCCTCTATATATCTTTACGAGCCAATGGAATGGTCGGCCATGCGCTGAAACCACATTCGGTGGAAACACTGATGCTGGCTGAATTTTCCGTCGCGACGACCTTGATCGCAATGGGCGCGGTGCTTGGGCGGTTGCGTGTCTTTCAGTACGCCCTCCTCACACTCTTGCTGGTGCCTCTGTATGCGCTCAACGAGTGGCTGGTCCTGGACAATGGATCAGGGCTTACCAAAGGCTTCCAGGATTCCGCCGGCTCGATCGTCATTCACGCATTCGGCGCCTATTTCGGACTTGCGGCGTCCCTCGTCCTGACCACCGCGCAGCAACGCAGCCGGCCGATCGAATCCGATCCGACGTCCGACCGCTTCTCGATGCTCGGCTCGATGGTGCTGTGGCTGTTCTGGCCGAGTTTTGCCACCGCGATTGTGCCGTTTGAAGAAATGCCGCAAACCATTGTGAATACGCTCTTGTCCTTAAGCGGCGCCACGCTCGCCACCTATTTCCTGAGCACGTATCTGCATAAAGGAAAAACGTCAATGATGGATATGGCCAATGCCGCTCTGGCAGGCGGAGTCTCTATTGGCTCGACCTGTAATGTCGTGGGGCCAACCGGCGCATTCACGATCGGGGTACTCGCCGGCATCCTCTCGGTTATCGGATATGTGTTTATTCAGCCCATGCTGGAATCCAAGATCAAGCTGGTCGACACCTGCGGCGTCCACAATCTCCATGGGATGCCTGGACTATTGGGCGGACTCAGCGCGATCGTCATTGTTCCCGGCGTCGCCGGCGCACAAATTGCAGGCATCGGCATCTCTCTGGCCATTGCGATAGTCGGTGGGTTGGTCGTCGGCACAGTGCTCAAAGCCACTGGTACTGTAGAACATCCCTATGAAGACGCTCCAGAGTTTACCCATGTCGAGGGCCCCGGAGGCGGACATTAGAACCGGGAGGTAACGCACAAAAAGACAGGCGACACAGGCAGTCAGCTGCCTGTGTCGCCTGTCTCGACGCCTCTTCGGATGGGCTTATCCTACCCCCCGCCCGGGATAAGCCTGAACCACTGGCTATTCCGTAAGCGCCCGAAGCAGGTCCGCCACGGACAGCACGCCGATGATGGTGCCGTCCGCGGTGACAGGGAGATGCCGGATACCCAGTTTCTTCATAAGGGCCATGGCCTCTGAGACCGGCTCGTCTTCCTCAATCGTCGTCACCGCCTTGCTCATGCACGTCATGACTGTGGTGTTGTTGGGGTCCAGCCCTTTGGCCACAGCTTTCCGGCTGAGATCGGAATCGGTGACGATCCCGATGTAGCGGGAGCCATCGTCCACCATCAATGAGCCCACCTTGTATTTCAACAGCAGTCGACCGGCCTCCTTGATTGTCGCAGCTTGATGGATGCTTCGCACGTCCCGCGACATATAGTGCTCGACCATTGCCTTGAGTCCTTGCTTACCTTCCCGGGACACGTGCACACGTCGGCGCATCTCCAGATCGGCCAGGCAACTTTCAAGCACCTGCCGGCGCTGGTGAAGGCTTTCGCGCTCGACATTGTGCGTCCCGCTCTCCTGCGCCTCTTCCGGTAATAGGGCTGACTCGCCGGTCTTCGCATACACGTACGCCTCCGCCTCGTTCGACGCCGCACCGAACACTTGTCCGATCAATTCCTCTGCAGCCTCGTCGAAGTCCTCCAGCGACACACCGCCGCGTTTGCGGGACAAAAACGGCTGAAACTTCACCAGCATCTGCTTAAACCGCTCGATGTACCGGTCGAGGATATCGCTACGTGTCAGTCCGGTCCGCACTCGTTTCGGCATGAAGTCCCTCCTGGTGATGTCTTGGAGAATAGCCCATGGTATATCCTGTCTCAATAGCCCTGTCCATGGCAACTATGGCATCATCAGGAAACTGTCAGAAACGCTATACTGGGAAGGATCACCGGGCTCCATTGCACCATGCGTCTCTCCATCATCATTCCAGCATTCAATGAAGCACAGCTGATAGAACGCTGTCTTCGATCCATAACCGACGCACTGACTGCGCACTCCGCTTCCGGCGTCACAGGGGAACTTATTGTGGCCGACAATAATTCCACCGACAGCACCGCCTGCCTCGCCAAACAAGCAGGGGCACAGGTGGTGTTTGAACCGGTCAATCAGATCGGCCGGGCGCGCAATGCCGGAGCGGCTGTGGCAACCGGTGACTGGCTGCTGTTTCTGGATGCCGATAGTGTGCTCAGTCCTGAATTACTGGGCGACATCCTACATGTCATAAAGTCCAAGACCCATGTGGGCTGCGGCAGCACGCTCTCCATGCCGGGATTGCCCTGGTGGGCATATGGAATCTTGCGATTCTGGACACAAACGTCAATCCTGCTTCACTGGGCCGCCGGCGCCCTGTTTGTCTGCCGCCGGGATGCCTTTGTGGAGGTCGGCGGATTCAGCCAAGAACTCTACGCACTGGAAGAAATCGACCTCAGTAAACGAATACGAAAATGGGGGCGCCAGCGCAATCTGGAATTCACTATTCTAACGACACACCCGCTCGACACCTCGCCACGTAAGATATCCCTCTACTCCGCGCGTGAAATCGCCGGACAGATTCTGCGGATGTTGCTCAACCGGCGCCGAACCTTGACGGATAAGAAGCACCTATCCGTTTGGTACGATGGGCGACGTTGAGTTGAAAGACTCCGCATTCGGCCTGTCTTGGATCTCGAAACAGAACTTGCGTTTCAGTTGACGGGATTCGGCAGGCTGTCTATTTTAGATTGCACAACACAGAGAACGGGATGCGGACCGGCCTTGCACTGATATGGGCCATGACATGTTCAAAGGAGGGCTGAATCATGCGGTTTGTCAAAGTGAAGAACGAAGAACGTCCCGGTGAAATGGCGATCAACCTCGATCTGGTCCGGGAGGCTCATTTCGGCGCAGGCATGCTCCGGCTCTATTTTGAACGCAGCTCTTCAGCGCAGGACGATGTCACCTTTACAGGTGAAAACGCACAAAAGATCTGGGCTGCAATGGGATAAGACGGCATCCCTGCGCACTGGCACGATGCCATCGGCCTTTCCTGTGTGCCGCATTATGTAACGCGGCGCTGAAATTCATTCCATCCTCATGGCAGATGCGCCAGCCATCGTATCTGTGTACAATCTCCCCGACAGGGCACCTTACCCGTGCGACCTCTGAGGGTGATCCCGCATGCAAAACCAGTTTCGTATCGGATTTATCGGCGTGGGGCGCATGGGTGCCAATATGGCGCGCCGCCTGAGCGAGACGGGCTTTCAGCTGACGTCGATCTTTGATCTTCATTCCTCGGCAGCGGCGGACCTGGCTGAACAACTCCACATCACACGCGCACACACCCCCGCAGCGGTCGCCCAAACCTCCTCCGTCATCATCACCGCCGTGTCGGACGATCAGGCCATGCGTGCAATCTTCGCCGAGCAAGACGAAACCTCGCTGCTCACCCATGCGCACGACCGCTTATTCATCAATTGCGCAACGCTCTCACCGAACGTTCATTGTGACATTGAACAGCTGGTTACCGTACGCGGTGGAGCCAGCATAGAAGCCTGTATGGCCGGCAGCATCACCCAAGCGCGTCAAGGTACGCTCTACCTCATGTGCGGCGGCACACGGAACGCTTTCGACCGGGCCAGACCGGTCCTCGACGCCATGGGCACAACCGTCCGCTATATCGGTCCCGCAGGAAAAGCCGCGGCAGTAAAGGCCCTCGTCAACATGGTAATGAACAGCAACACCGCCGCGTTGGCCGAAGGGTTGGGACTGGGCGAGGCCTTGGAAATCGACCTGACCCTGCTGCGGGAAGTGTTCAGCCAAACAGGTGCCGCGTCCCGGGTACTGGAGACCGACGGAGAAGACATGCAGCACCGGGCGCACGAGTGTTATTTTTCAGCTGCGCACGCCGCAAAGGACTCCGCCATCGCGCTCGACCTGGCGAAGGAGACCGGACTGTCGCTCCCGGTCGCTCAGGCAACGCTCAGCCAGTATCGGCGCTTGATCGAAGCAGGGAAGGGTGAGTTGGATAAATCGGCAGTGGCGGAACTGACGTTCAAAGACCGACTGGGGCGGTAACCGGCCTGTCCGTCGAAACCGAGTGCCCCGCGGCATCGCGATCTGGTATCGGCGGGTCCGGTCAGTCGAAAAACCGTCGAACCCGTTCCAGCGGCACACAGCCGACAAGAAGATCGCCCTGCGGCGAGACAATCAATGGAACGCCGGCCTGGCCTGTTCTGTGCCACGCCGCCTCCCACTCTTGGGAAATCCTATGGCTCGTCTCATCCTGATCGCCGGGAAGCGTGACGCCTGACAGCCGGCCCAAGACCGACGGATCGGAAATATCCTGCCCATCTCGCCAGAAGGCGCGATACACTGCGCGAACGAACGCCATTCCTTGCGCATGATCCGCCTGCAGTAATTCGACTGCCTGCACGATAGCCGGCAACGTATTCGGCTTCCCGGGCGGCAATGCAATCGGCACTTCCGGCGCCAACCGCTGCACGACCGACACCTCATGCCGGAGTTCCGCACCCAACGATCCGCTCCAGGGTTTCATGGGACGGGGCAAATGCGGGGCATGCTGCACCCCGCGCCATTCGCAACGCTCGATCACATTCAGGTCGTGCAATCGCTCATGCAACGCATAGCAAAAAGGACAGTTGAAATCGCTGTAGAGTTGATAGCCCAGTCCACGATTCATAGGCCGGCACTGTACCGAAATTTTCCGTCAGAAGCCACAAATTTTGGCCAGGCCGGTCTCTATCCTTGCTCGCTGTTGCCGGTTCCTGCCGATCCTTCCCTGCTAGCGACGGTAAGGGTTTTGCTTTGCATTGAGTTGAGATTGAACAGACAACCGTTACACATGGGGGTGCGCTATGGTCTCTGCAATCCATACCGCCTTATCGGGGCTGACCGCCTATGCAAAACAGATGGAAGTCTCAGCCCATAACGTGGCGAACGTCAACACCGATGAATTTAAGAAATCCAGAACCGAGTTCGTCGAAGCCGACGCAGGAGGCGTGCTCCCCGTCGTCCAGAAGGATAATTCCGCCGGGCCGGCCGTGCTGAAAGATACCGCGCAAGGACCTGTACAGGTTGAGCTCTCGAACGTCGATCTGGGAGAGGAAGCTGTGAGCCAGATTATTGCGCAACGCGGTTTTGAAGCAAACCTGAGAACGCTCAAAACGGCGGACGCCATGTTGGGGGCAATCCTGGATATTAAGAAGTAACGATACGTATCCCCTCCCTCGGCAATCCTCGTTCAAGAACGTGGCCTTACCCCTGGTCACCGACTCAACTCTTAAGTCCGCGCACCGACATACCGATAGAAGCTCTAGCAGGTTACGAAAGAACTCGTCTTAACCCCTGGGGGTCATTATAGGCATCGAAGGTTGAGACGATATCAATGTGTCATCCAGGATGCTCAAAATGACCGTCCAGCAAGGCCGCAGCGAGCGAGGGGGCGAGGCGTACGCTTCGGTACGTTGAGCCTCTGAGCGATGCGAGAACGCCGCTGGCGGACTTTTTCAGCATCCTGTTAGATATCTGTCCGCATCGAGGGTGGCGACCAGGTAATGGTCCCGAACTCAGGATCGACCATGAGGGCAAGTTTTCCATCCAGCACATTGAGGAGCACTTCTCCCAGCAACAGACGCCGCCAGCCTTTCAAAATCGGAAGATCGAGCATCTCACGATTCGCCTTGGCATCGACCAGTGCCTGCAGATCCGCCGTAGTCGCCAACAAGGTCGGCGCAATCTCCGCTTCTGTGGCGCGCGCCTTCAGTACCGCCTGCAGCAGTTCGACCAAACCGACGGACTCCGGTTCAGGCTTCCGGTCTTTCGGAACCTCGGGCCAGGCCGATGGAGGGAGCGCGAGCGCAGTGCGGATAATTTCCAGCAGCGTTTCACCGTTGCGATCCGCTTCCGCTCCATGCAGACCGCGCACCGCGCGCAACTCTTGGATGTGGCGGGGAGGATGCCGTGCCAACTGAAGCAACACTTCGTCCCGCATCACCCGGCCTCGCGGAACATTCCGGCGCTTGGCCTCCCCTTCACGCCAGGAAGCCAACTCCCGAAGGACGGCGGCTGACTTTGGCTTGAGCTGGTCCCACCCTCGCACACGCTGGTAGCGTTCCTGGGGCTCCCGGCGTGTATCCCCCACGGCGTCTTCTAAACGAGCGAACTCCTCATCGACCCAATCAAGCCGGCCGAACTTTGACAGACGCGCATGCAGATGGTCATGAATGGCGAGCAGAAAGGTCACGTCTTCGAGTGCGTACGCCAATTGCTCCTGCGACAGCGGACGGGCACTCCAGTTGGTGAAGGTATGGGCCTTGTCCAACCGCATGCCATGGACCCGCAAAACCAGGTTGGCATAGGCTACTTGCGGCCCATATCCGACCATAGCCGCGGCGATCTGCGTATCGAAAAACGGCTTAGGAATTCGCCCGGCGTGAACCGCACAAAGATCCAAATCCTGCCGGCCGGCATGCACGATTTTTTGAATCGCCGGGTTGCACACCACCTCCCAGAAGGCATCCAGCGAGCCGGCGGCCTGCACCGCGGGGAAATCGATGACCGCCGCCGCATTGTCTGTGGCGACCTGAATGAGTTCGAGTTTAGGGACAAAGCTGTCTTCGCCGACGAACTCGGTGTCGATCGCCAAACGCGGGCTATCTTTGAGCCGCTCGCAGAATTCACCGAGCGCCGTGGGACTCGTAATGTAGTGCAGCGGTGTCGTCATAAATCTCCGGATTTACTCTGCAGGACTGTAGGGTCGGTCAGGCGGGCGCATCGGTTCGGTATTGCTCAAACTGAGATATTCTTTCAGAAACTGATACGCCTCCAGCATGCGCCGGAGTTCCGGCTCAGCGCTGCGGTCGCCGTTGTTGGCGTCGGGATGCAGCTGTTTGGCCTTGATCCGAAAGGCGCCCGTCACATCGGCCAGGGAACTGCCGAACTCCACACCCATGATGGCATAGGCGTCCATGGCGTTGTTGACCCCGCCGGGATTCTCCGAGAGGGCCCCGCCTCCCCCGCTGGCAGCTTTCAGCATGTCGGCAAGACTGATCTTCTTGCGTCGCCGTCTGGGCCGTTCACGGATCTCGCTATCGAACTCATCCCAGCGATCTTCGACAAACTCCAGCCGCGATTCGAGACGCATCGCGCCGGACAAATCGCGAATGACTTCCAACTCCTCTTCAATCTCGATCAGTGATCGGATCACCTCTTCAAGCCCCTGTTCGACGCGAAAGAAACTGTCCACCCGCTCTTCCATCATCACGTCAACGGCAAGCTCCAGACTGACCTCCGTCTTGGACCGCAGCGACCCGATGCGCGTCTGCATCCCCTGGCGGAACTTGATGTACTTGCTCGTAGAAAAAGGCATAGCTCATCCGCTGATAAGACGCGCGCATTGTACCACAGTGGGATTTAGCGCCAGAAGGGGCTTCGGCACCCGCCTGACGTGAGGGGGTAAGGGGTGAGTGGCAAGTAGCAAGTGGTAGGTGGTGAAGAGTAAGCTGTGATCAGAGAGGGAGTCTTCCGGAAGGGAGACTCCCTCTCCGATTATGACGGCCACAGCAAGAGCCGATGCCCCGGACGTGCTGGGAGTTCTTCGCCACTGACCACTCGCCACTAGCTACTCACTACTGGCCACTGACCACTGACTACTCACCCCTCACATTTCACTCTTCGCTTTGTTCCGCCGACGCGCTACGCCTGTCTCACGGGCAGCAGCTGCGACAGCGCGGGCCACGTTTGGAACGACTGTTTTGTCGAAGAGGCTGGGAATAATGTAATCCTCACTCACCGCGCCTTCAGGAATCGTATGAGCCAGGGCATTGGCAGCAGCCAACTTCATTGCCTCATTGATCTCAACGGCCTGCACGTCGAGTGCTCCTCGGAAGATGCCTGGAAATGCGAGCGCATTGTTGATCTGGTTGGGATAATCCGATCGTCCGGTGGCAAAGACACGGCAGTGCGACGCGGCCAGATCCGGCGAGACCTCCGGGTCCGGATTCGCCATCGCGAAGACGATCCGGTCCGTGGCCATCGCGTCGAGATCCTCCGCGCTCAGAATATTCCCGACTGACAGGCCGATGAACACATCGGCGCCTTTCAGCGCATCCCGCAGCGTCCCCCTCGGATTATCCGGAGTACGACAAGCAGCCAGATCGGCCCGGCAGGCCCGCAATTGCTCAGCCTCACCGTACAGGATGATGCCTTCCTTATCGCAGCCCAGCAGATGCGACACGCCGGCCGCCAGCAACATTCGGCAGCAGGCCGTGCCCGCTGCGCCGAGCCCGTTGACGACAACACGCACCTCCTCCATCCGCTTTCCCACTACCCGTAGCGCGTTCGTGAGGGCCGCCAGGATGACCACAGCCGTCCCATGTTGATCATCATGCATGACCGGCACATCGAGCAATTGTTTCAGCCGTCGCTCGATCTCAAAACAGCGGGGCGCGCCGATATCTTCCAGATTGATGGCGCCGAATCCCGGCGCGATCCCTTGCACGATCTGCACGATCGCATCCGGGTCCTGCGTATTGAGGCACAGCGGCCAGGCATCGATACCGGCCAGCTCTTTGAACAGCATCGCTTTGCCTTCCATTACCGGCAGCGCTGCTTCCGGACCGAGATTCCCCAGTCCCAACACTGCCGACCCGTCCGTGACGATCGCCACACTGTTGCTTTTACTGGTGAACACATAGGCTTTGGACTTATCCTGCGCGATAGCTTGGGCGACACGGCCGACGCCGGGCGTGTAGACCATCGAGAGGACATTCCGCGTACTGATCGCAATCTTCCCCTCCACCCGAATCTTGCCGCCGAGATGCAGCAGAAAAATACGATCGGAGGCCGAGAGTACCGTGACATCAGACAGCGCGGCAAGCCTAGCCAACACCTTCTTGCCATGCGCCTCGCTCTGCGCGTCGAAGGTCACGTCCCGGATCATGCAAGTTTTCGTTGCCGAGACGATGTCGACCGCGCCGAGATTGGCTTGTTCTTCGGCCAGCAGCGCCGCCACGCGGGCAAAGACGCCCGGCTTATTCGCAAGTTCCAGCCGGACAGTCAGACGGTAATTGGAATAGGGGCCGGTATCGTTCATATGTGCTCGCGGCGTCTCCTATGGCCAAGCCTACCACATTGGTAAAGTGGTAAGTAGTCAGTGGCCAGTCGTGAGTAGCTAGTGGCGAGTGGTCAGTGGCGAAGAACACCCCACACGTCCACGTCATCGGCTCTCGCAATAGTTGCCACAAACATAGAAGGAACCCTCCTTCCAGAGGACTCCTCCTCACTACTCACCACTTGCCACTCACCACTGACCACTCACGTTTCACGAAGTACGCTCCGTTGACGCTGTTCCGGCTCCGATGCTAGGGTGCCCCCGTATGTCATCATCGACACATACAAGGCCCCCGAACCGGCTGATCCACGAAACCAGCCCCTATCTGCTTCAACACGCCTATAACCCTGTCGATTGGTATCCCTGGGGACCGGAGGCCTTGCAGGCGGCGAAGGACAAGAACCGGCCTATTCTGCTTTCGATAGGCTATTCAGCCTGCCACTGGTGCCACGTCATGGAGCGGGAATCGTTCGAGAATGACGCGACCGCCGAATTGATGAACCGTGACTTCGTCTGCATCAAGGTCGATCGGGAAGAACGGCCTGACCTGGATGAAATCTACATGCAAGCTACCGTCGCCATGAACCACGGCCAGGGCGGCTGGCCCATGACCGTCTTCCTGACACCGGAGCAAAAACCGTTTTTCGCCGGCACCTACTTTCCCCCTGAAGACCGCTGGGGCAGACCGGGGTTCGGTACACTGCTGAAGAAAATCGCCGACTATTGGCGAACCGACGCGGCAGGCGTTCACGCCCAGGCGAAGGACATGACGGCGCGGCTGAAAGATGCCGGCCGTATCCCGTCCCCGATCTCGGTCAGCGAATCGGCGCTGGATGAGGCTGTCGCGCAGTTCAACGGCGAATTCGATAAGACCCACGGCGGCTTCGGCACCGCGCCCAAGTTTCCGCCGGCAGCCGGGCTGTCGTTACTGCTTCGCTGTCACCGGCGATCGGGAGACAAACAGGCCCTCGCCATGGTCACCAAGACCCTCGACATGATGGCGGCGGGTGGAATCTACGACCATATCGGCGGAGGATTCGCCCGCTATTCGACCGATGCCCGCTGGCTTGTGCCGCATTTCGAGAAGATGCTCTACGATAATGCGCTACTGGCCCGCGTCTACGTCGAAGCCTATCAGGTCACGAAGAACCCCCTCTACCGGCAGGTGGCAACCGAAACGCTGGATTATGTGCTCCGGGAAATGACCGGACCGGCAGGCGGATTTCATTCCGCGACGGATGCCGACTCCGAAGGCGTCGAGGGAAAATTCTTTGTCTGGACACCGGCCGACGTGCGAGCCGCGCTGAACGACGAGGAAACAGCCCGGCGGTTCTGCGCACTCTATGACATCACCGATGCCGGTAACTGGGAACATACGAATATTCCAAATCGCCTGCGCCCCATCGAAGAAGTCGCCCGACACATCGATCTGACGACCGATGAACTCCTGGAAACAGCCGCCCGCGCAAAACCCGCGCTGTATCGGGCGCGGCAGCAGCGAATCCC
>MSXM01000046.1:16565-38610 GCA_002083565.1 Nitrospira sp. ST-bin4
TGGCCGAAGCCGCCAGGGTGTTCGGAGAAGATCGCTACCGCGAGGCGGCTCAACGAACCGCCGACTTCCTGCTTCAGACCCATGCGCGGCCCGACGGCCGGTTATTGCGGACATCGCGGGCCGGACGCGCGCATCTTGCGGCCTACCTCGAAGACTACGCCTTCCTGGCAGAGGGACTGCTGGATCTCTACGAGGCTGGGGCCTCCGAGGCGTACCTCCATGCGGCAGCGCGGCTGGCCGACTTCCTGATGACCGACTTTTTGGATGAGGCGCAGGGCGGCTTCTTTACCACGGCGAAACACCATGAATCCCTCATTCTTCGGGCTCGCGAGGGCGCCGATGGCGCCACCCCCAGCGCCAACGCCGTGGCCGCATCGGCCTTGGCCCGGCTGTCTTTTCACTTCGACCGGCAAACCTGGCGTGAAGCGGCTGTCGCTGCAGTACGGGCCTACGGTCGGCAGATCGCCCGTTACCCGAGGGCCTTTGCCAAAACCCTGGCGCTGGTAGACTTTCTGACGGAGGGGCCGCTTGAACTGGCCTTTGTCGGCGACGAGACACAGGAAGGACTCCGCGCCCTTCGTCGAGCAGTCGCGGACCAGTACCTTCCCAATCGCATCATAGCAACTGCCGCGCCAGGCACACCCTCATCCTCGCCTCTCCTGGAAGGAAAGCAACCGGTTGACGGGCAACCGGCGCTTTACATCTGTCGAAACTTCAGCTGCCGGCAGCCGATTACCGACCCACGCGCGATATCGAACGCATTGCAGACAGGCACGCCGCGCGCCGCGCGGCAGGGCGGCGAACCGAAGCTGCTCCGAGGCGCGCAGATTCCAGGCCGCGCAACGGTCCAAGGAACGGCCGCCTATGCGGCGCGCATGATTGGCCTGGCCGGCGATGCCGCGCTGGCAAGCGGGTTCACCTCGTTCGGCACCACTGGACTCACAACAACGCGCGTGGGATTCGGCACCTATCGTGTACATACTCAAGAGGCCGAACATCGAGACGCGCTCAAGAAAGCCTTACGGGCCTCTTGCAACGTGCTCGATACCTCAACGAATTACATGGATGGTGACAGCGAACGGGCCGTCGGGACTGTGCTCGCAGAACTGATCGCCTCGGGCGAACTCCGTCGCGAAGAAGTCGTCGTCGTCTCCAAGATCGGCTACGTGCAGGGGGAGAATTTGAAACTGGCCGAAGCCAGGGAACACTCCGGACGTCCCTATCCTGACATGGTCAAGTACGGAGACGGCATCTGGCACTGCATCCATCCTGAATTCTTGGCGGATCAATTGGCGCTATCCTTAGATCGCCTCGGTCTGCTCACGTTGGACGTCTGTCTTCTGCACAATCCGGAGTACTTTTTATCGGAAGCCACGCACCGCGGCAAGCAGGACCTGGCTGCGCTTCGCGCGCAATTCTATAGCCGGCTTGAGCAGGCCTTCACCTATTTCGAATCGCAAGTGGCGGCGGGTCGAATCCAGTACTACGGTATCTCATCGAATACCGTGACCGCTCCGGCCGAAAGTCCGGAAGCCACCTCACTCGCCTCCATGGTTGAAGCAGCGCAAGCCGCTGCCGCATCGGTGGGCTTGGAAACCCACCACTTCCGCGTCCTGCAACTGCCGATGAATCTGTTTGAGTCCGGAGCCGCATTGACGGCCAACACGGGCGCCGCCGGCCGGCAGACGGTGCTGGAGTATGCACAACAGGCTGGTGTCGCTGTGTTGGTGAATCGCCCCTTAAACGCCATGCCCGCTCCACACAGTGGCATCGTGCGCCTGGCAAACCTGCCTCTCGAAGATGGGCCGATCGATGTCGTCCGGCAACTTGACGCCGTCGGCAAACTTGAACAAGAATACCGGGATTCGATTGCGCCGGCTATGCAGCAAGCCAAGCAAGGAACGGCGCCGGACGAGTTTTTTAATTGGTCTCAAGAGTTACAGCGGGTGCGTCCACAGATCCAGGGGCTGGAGCATTGGGAACAACTTGAGCGCCAGATGATTGCCCCACAAGTCAACCAGGCGATACAAACCCTTTCACGCCACTTGACCGGAGAACCATCGGAACGATGGGAGGCCTGGCGCGAGCGGTATGTACCTGAACTGCTGGCCCTCCTCCATGGGATGCGGCGTGAAGCGACCGACCGCAGCCGCGCGCGCACAACTGCAATAGCGCAGGCACTCGACCCGCTCTTGCCGGACGCACGCCGCCAGAGTACTCTTTCTCGCAAAGCGCTCTGGATTCTTGCCTGGACGCCCGGCGTCACCTGCGTGCTGAACGGTATGCGAACGCCACACTATGTCGATGATACATTGGCAATACTCAGGTGGGAACCGCTCAAGGATGTCATCCAGGCATACAACCGGATGACCGCCTTGGCCGCATCGTTATAGAATCCGTGCGCACTTTAATATCTGAAGGAGAGAGGGGACATATGCGACAAGATCGAACGTTATGGGTTGTCGGCGCACCGATTATGGCCGTGCTCGTGATGCAAGGCTGCTCAGCCCTATCCGGATCGGGAACCGGTCAGGAAGGGAGGGCTGGAGAAGAACGAATCAAGGAACAGGCCATCAAGGAGGCGCCGGCTCGCAGCGTCAACCCTGACCGCTCTGAATCGTCAGCCAAACACGAGGTTGAATCGGGCAAGGACTTGCTGATGGATGTGCTGTTCGATTTCGACCAGGACAGCCTCCGCGCCGACGCGTTACCGGTATTGGAAGCGAATGCGAAGCAGTTGAAGAGCAGTGGTATCGCGCGCATCGTGCTCGAAGGCCGCGGCGATGAAATCGGAACATCCGCCTACAATCTTGTCTTGGGCGAACGCCGGGCCAGAAATGTGAAGACCTACCTCCAACACCTGGGGTTGTCCGTAGACCTCAAGACGACGAGCTACGGGAAGGATCGTCCGCTGTGTTTCGAACATACGAACGAGTGCATGCAGAAAAACCGGAGCGTCCACTTTACGGTGAAAGAGTAGCGGCGGTCGGCAGAGGAGAAGCGCGTATAGCTGATGGCGTATAGCACAAGACGTACCGGACATTTTTGATTTGTAAGTTTTGAGCGAACAACTAACAACTTAAAACGCAGCACTCAGATCTCAGCTTTGCTTGTGCCATAAGCCATACGCCATTGGCTCTTGTGACTGTGATGTGACGGCAATCGATCATGAGCAAGGTATTCTCCGGTGGCTAAACTCGCCGTCATCGATATCGGGACCAATTCCATCCATATGGTGCTGGCTGAAATCCTTCCGGATGCCAGCTATAAAATCCTCGACCGCTTCAAAGATGTCACGCGCCTCGGTAACGGAACCTTCGCCACGCGGCGGCTTTCCGATGAGGCGATCACTCGCGCCATTGAGGTGCTCAAAACATTGGCGACGCTGGCCCGCAACAAGGGTTTCGATCGGACCATAGCGGTCGCCACGAGCGCCGTGCGTGAGGCGCGGAACGGCGGCGACTTTATCAACCTGGTTGAGGAACAGGCGGGAGTGCGGGTGCGGGTGATCAGCGGAACCGAGGAAGCCCGGCTGATTTTTCTGGGTGTGAAGAACAGCATCGCGCTTGCGGACAAACCGACCCTGGTCGTCGATGTCGGCGGCGGGTCTGTCGAACTGATCCTGGGGAATCGAGACCGGATGATTCACGCCAAGAGCCTCAAACTGGGGGCGATTCGCCTCGCGGAGCAATATCTCCCGAACACCCCGCCGTCGGCCCCGATGATGCGCGCGCTCGAAGACGCCGTAACCGGCCAGCTGAAGACGGCCATCGAGTCGTGTGCCGTGAAAAAGTTCGACTCGCTGATAGCCACCTCCGGCATGGCCGGCAATCTGGCCCAAATAATCCATATCAAGCAGACCGGACGGCCGTTGCCGCAACACAATCTGGCCACGGTTTCGCTGAAAGACCTCCGCCTGCTGGAATTGGAATTGGCTCAATCTCCACTGAAGACGCGATTAGCGATTCCCGGTCTAGACCCGAAGCGTGTCGATACCCTGCTGCCTGCCGCCGTCGTACTCCGACGCCTGCTGGAACTCGCTGGCCTCACTGAGATGACGCTGTGCGATAAGGCTATTCGCGAGGGCATGATCTATGACTTTATCGCGCGGCACCGGGAAGGTTTGAAAGCCGAAAACGAGATTCCCGATGTGCGCCGGCGAAATGTGATCGGACTGGCTCGCCGCTGCCAGACGCCGGAAGTACATTCGCTGCATGTGGCCGCGCTGGCACTCCGCTTATTCGATCAAACCAAGCGGCTGCATGGACTGGGGCAGCAGGAGCGTACCTGGCTTGAGTATGCCGCGCTGCTGCACGATATCGGCTATCTGATTAATCCCCGGCAGCATCATAAGCACGCATACTACCTGATCAAACACAGCGATCTGGGCGGTTTGACGGCGGATGAAATCGAGGTAGTAGCCAACGTCGCCCGCTATCACCGCCGGGCGATGCCGACGCTGAAGCATCAGGGATTTGGAGAGTTGGCTCCCCGCTTGAAGCGCATCGTGAAAATCCTGTCCGCCTTGTTGCGGATTGCGGATGCACTCGATCGCACCCATTTCTCAACCGTTCAGACCGTGAACGTAAAGATCGGTACGACCGTGAGCATCGAAGCGACGGTGTCGGGCGATGCTGAAATGGAACTCTGGGCGGCGAAGAATCGCGCCGACTTATTTGAACAGGCCTTCCGCCGGCGTGTCCGGTTCTGCGAAGTGCCGCAGGAGGCTGCTCAATCATGACCGACCATGGGTATGCCAAATCCCCGTCCCACCCCTACCCCGGAAAACTGATCATCGTCGAAGGCATCGACGGGTCCGGGAAGAGCACGCAGCTGCTGCTCCTGCACAAGTGGCTGGAGTCCAAAGGCCACAAGGTATTTTTTACGGAGTGGAATTCATCAGATCTGGTCAAAGACACTACAAAACGGGGCAAGAAAACCAAAAGCCTCACGCCGACAACGTTCAGTTTGCTCCATGCGACGGATTTCGCCAGCCGGCTCTATCATCACATTCTTCCTCCCCTGAAAGCCGGCATGCTCGTCTTGGCCGACCGCTATATGTACACAGCGTTTGCACGCGACGTCGTGCGAGGCGTCTCCCGGGATTGGGTGCGCAAACTGTATGCGTTCGCGATCAAGCCCGACATGGCCTTCTATTACAAAATACCCATCGAAACGGCCATCTCCCGGCTCTTGCGGGGAACACGCGGACAATTCAAATACTACGAAGCCGGCATGGACATGAATCTCAGCCCTGATGTGACGGAAAGTTTCAGAATGTTTCAGTCTCAGATCCTGGCCGAATATGACAAGATCGTCGATGAGTTCGGCCTGCTGACGATGGATGCAACTCAGGATATCGAAGCGCAACAAGAACACATGCGGGCGCTGGTGGAAGATGCGCTCCGTGGCTACAAACCCAGACGAGGCACCTATGGCCGACGCACGCTATTTTGGCGACGGTTTGACATACCTAAATCCGAGTGACCTGAAAGGGAAACTCATTGCCATCGAAGGCACCGACGGCGTCGGCCGGTCCACGCATCTCGAAATGCTGCAAGAGTGGCTGGAGGTGCAGGGCTACGGCGTCATCACGACCGGATGGACAAGATCGAATCTCATGTCCAAAACGATCGAGGCCGCCAAGGCCGGCAACATTCTGGATCACTGGTCGCTCAGCCTGCTGTACGCGACCGATTTCGCCGACCGCCTGGAACACCAGATTATTCCAGCGCTCCGATCCGGATTTGTCGTGCTCGCCGATCGGTACATCTACACCGCCTTCGCGCGAGACTTCGTCCGGAGCGGAGACCGGAATTGGATTCGAAACGTCTTCGGGTTTGCGTTGATTCCGGACCTGGTCTGCTACCTGCGCATCGACGTGGAAACCTTGGCGCTGCGGGTGATCGAAACCACCGGGATGAACTACTGGGAGTCCGGAATGGACCTTCGGCTGGGCGCCGATCTCTACGACAGCTTCAAAAAATACCAATCACTGCTGATCAAGGAATTCGACACGATGGCGGAGGAGTTTCACTTCAACGTCGTCGACGCGCGCAAATCTCCGGAGGAGATTCAAGAAGAACTCCGGGGACACATTCTACCCGTGTTGCAAAACTCCAAGCGGACAGAAGACCTGGAACCGGTCAGTGCGAAACGGGTGCCGTGACATGAGGCGACGGCACCTATCCCCGCTCGTCCATGTCCGCAACTGACTTCTTTCCCCTCCCCAGGACTCGTAACTGCATCGGTTCAAGCCACCATTGGAGCAGTCCTTGTCCCGGCTTCACCATGTCTGGAAAATGGATCAGCGCCGCCCCCGCCTTCTTCATGGGAAAGTTCGTCATGGGTTTTCCGCACAGCAACAGGGCAGCCGCTTCACCGAGCAGCGGCTCATGCCCGACACAAAGAAGGGTCGATTCCATAGGAAGCGACCGAATGAGCGCGACGATCCGCTCCGGCGTAGAGCCGACCGCCAACTCGTCGCACGTCGTCACTTTCAGGGACGGGCAGACCACGGTGCGCAACAGCCTGGCCGTGTCATACGCGCGAGTGAACGGGCTGCTGAGTAAATGGGTCGGCTTGCAGTCCAATGCCGCCAGTCCGGCAGCGGTCCGAAGCACCCGTTTCTTTCCTTTCTCCGTCAAGGGGCGGTTCTCCTCCGACCCCTGCCACTCTTCAGGTTCGACCGCGATGCCATGGCGGATCAGCAAACAATCCATACCGGACCTCCCTAGCCCATGTGGTCTCCCCAACGATCCTTCCATCAAGGAGAACCAATTACTCCCTGCTCTCAATAATATGTCTCCGGCGTCGCCAAATCACCCTTTATTTGCAAGCAGATATCGTGAACAGGTACTATGACAAAAGCCTTTTGAACCGGAGCGCATTCCTTGGCGAAAATGTCTGCTCAACAAGTACGGCGTATCAGCATACTGGTGTGTGTCGCCGTGAGCGGGTTTCTTATCGCCCACTCCATCAACGCATTTATCGCCGACGCGTTGTATCTCGCGCCGGAGAATTCCGCCCAATCAAGCGGTACAGGACCGGCGCTTCCCGTCTCGTTTGCGCCGACTCGCTACGCGGATGACATCCGCTCCAGCGGACTTTTCCTGCTGCCTGCCACTCCTCAAGAGGTGAGGAGCCAAGGTGAACAAGCCGGCACAGCAGTTCGGGCCTCACTGGGCGCCGCCGCACAAATCCGGCTGATCGGAATCGTCATGGGCGACAAGCGAGGCGTGTTCGCGATCGTCGAAGAACAGGCTTCAAAAAAACAAGCCTTGTATCGTCTGCACGAACAGATTCCCGGTTTGGGAGAGGTCGCCGACATTCAACGCGATGGAATGTTGATACGCCAGGGCAATCTCGAAGAATGGCTTGAGCTGGGACTGACGGAAAGGCCGGCCATCCCCGGCAATAACGCCACCGTATCCCCCTCAACGCCCTCCCCGCAAGTACCGGGCGCTCCCCTTCGCAAAGTGATCGACCGTCGGGAAGTTGAGCTGGCCATGAACGATCTGCCGAAGCTCATGACGCAAGCCAGAGCGATGCCGCACATGGTCAACGGCGCCGTCAACGGATTTCGCATCGATTACATGGCTCCGGCCAGCTTCTATGAAAAGATCGGCATCCAAACCGGGGATATCTTGCAGCGGGTGAACGGCGTCGATATCCGTGATCCCGGCACGATGTTGAACCTGCTCCAACAATTGAAAAGCGAGCGTGTCGTGAAACTCGACATGGTCCGGAACAACCAGCCATCTACGGTCACCTACGAACTACGCTGAGCCGCTCCGGGTGCCATCCGATACTCCTTCGTCTCTTCGGTGCTACAGCGGCACTCTCCCCGCATCCGAAGCCCACAGGAAGAAATACGAATACTTTTTAACACGGATGAAATCTGTCGTAAATATGGCGTTAACATTCGGGCTGTTTCCGTCGCCGCCACTCGCGAGCAGTCTTGCCAGGCCCTTGGAATGAAGAGTATGGTTGGAAATCGCCAGCATTGGCACTCAATGTTTCGAATTGGAACGCCCGACGAAGAACAATAGAGGTACAGAACATTGTCAGAGCTCGTTCCGAATAACCAGCTCCCTTCGAGTTACGGCAGGCCTCTCCTGGGACGCATCCTGGGCGACAGATTCAATCTGGGAAATGCAAAACTCGATGAGGCCCTGGCTTACCAGCGGGAGAAGGGAGGCCGGTTGGGCGAGGTGCTCTTGCACTTGAGGTTACTGCGTGAAGAAGAACTGCTGGAAGGGCTGGCCCTCCAATTTGATCTCCCCTGGATTCCGCAGCTGGAATCGACCGCGATCGATCACGAACTGATTAAGAAGGTCCCCATCGCCTTTTGCCGGCGATACCGTGTCCTTCCCCTCCGTCATGAAAAGGGAACGATCCTTGTCGCCTCGACCGACCCGCTGGAGACGGTCGCTTTCGACGATCTCCGGCTGTTGCTCGGCACACCTGTCACACCGGTCCTGACGACCGGCGTCTCCCTGCTCGCCTGCCTAAACCGCGCCTATGACGAGATCGCCAGCCCGACCGGCGCCGAAGAAGTCATGGAGGACATCGCCGCCAGCGAGAGCCTCGATCAGCTGGCTCATGAGCTGGATGAGCCGCAGGACTTGTTGGATGCGACTGATGAAGCGCCGATCATTCGATTGGTGAATTCGGTCTTGTTCCAAGCGGTCCGGCAGCGTGCCAGCGACATCCATTTCGAATCGTTCGAGCGCGGGTTAGTTGTGCGGTACCGGATCGACGGCGTGCTCTACCCCGTGTTGACCCCGCCGAAACATCTGCAGGCAAGCATCATTGCGCGTCTAAAAATTATGGCCGGTTTGAATATCGCCGAGAAGCGCCTCCCGCAGGACGGCCGGTTCGCGATCCGGACCTCGGGGAAAGACGTCGATCTCCGTGTCTCCGTCCTCCCGACGTCTCACGGCGAGCGGGTGGTGCTCCGTTTGCTGGAGAAAGAGAATCGGCTATTGAACTTGTCTGAAATGGGCTTCGCCGGGGAACGGCTCTCGGTAATCCATCAGCTGATCCAACTTGCTCACGGCATCATTCTTGTGACAGGCCCAACCGGCAGCGGCAAGACCACGACTCTCTATGCCGCGCTCAGCCACATCAATGCGCCGGACAAAAACATCATCACCGTCGAGGATCCGGTCGAATACCAGCTTCTTGGCATCGGCCAGATGCAGGTGAACCCGAAAATCAATCTGTCGTTTGCGGCAGGCTTGCGGTCTATTCTCCGGCAGGATCCCGACGTCATCATGATCGGAGAAATCCGCGACCGTGAAACAGCGGAGATCGCCATCCATGCCTCCCTCACCGGACACCTCGTCTTTTCCACGCTTCACACGAACGATGCCGCCAGCGCCGCAACCCGTCTGATCGATATGGGGATCGAACCGTTCCTCGTCGCCTCCTCGGTCGTGGCTGTGCTGGCTCAACGGCTGCTGAGGAAAATTTGCGCGGACTGCAAGCGGCCCTACCAGGCGAGCGCAGACGAGCTGAACCGCCTGGACCTTCCGCCGGGAACCAAGCAGACGCTGTATCGTGGAGCAGGCTGCGCGGCCTGTTCCCAAACCGGCTATCGCGGGCGCACCGGCATTTTTGAGCTGATGGTGCTCGACGATGAAATCCGTCGCCTTATTGGAACGAAAGCGGATTCGTCGGTCATCAAGCAGGCGGCCATCGCCCATGGCATGGTGACACTGAAGCAAGAAGGCGCTGAGTGCGTCATCCAGGGCCATACGACGATGGAAGAAGTGATGCGGATTACTCAGCAAGAGATCGAAGTCTGACGATGCCTGTCTATCAATACCGCGGCTACCGGAACGACGGCGGGTCTGCAACTGGAATTGTGGACGCGGAAAACGTCAAGGTCGCGCGTCTGAAGCTCCGGAAAGAAGGAGTGTTTCCGACCGACGTCGTGGAGCAGGGGCAGCCTTCGGCGCGACAGCACGAAGGGGGCCAGACCAAAACCACCCTCAGAACCGGCCGTTCTGCAACACTCAGCGCCCACGACCTCGCATTGCTGACCAGACAATTTGCGACGCTCTTAGTCGCCGGGCTTCCGTTGGTCGAGGCGCTCGGTGTCTTAGTCGAGCAGGCTGAGAAGAAACCCACCAAAGCGCTCCTGGCCGAGATTCGCGAAGAAGTCAGAGGAGGCAAGGCGTTAAGCGTCGTCCTGGAAACATACGGCAAAGACTTTTCTCCGATCTATGTGCATATGGTGCGGGCCGGCGAGACCAGCGGCGCCTTGGATCAAATTCTATTCAGGCTGGCGGAATTCCTGGAAAAGCAACTGGCGCTCAAAGCCAAAGTGACCAACGCCACACTCTATCCCGCTCTCATGCTTTTCGTCGGCGTCTCGGTCCTGTTCTTCTTGATGGCCTTCGTCGTGCCGAAAATTACGGCGGTCTTCACCAGCATGAAGCAGGCCTTACCCTGGCCGACCGTCGTCTTGATGTCGATCAGCCAATTCTTCGCGGACTACTGGCTGTTGCTCGTCGGCTTCGCTGCCGCCTGCATATTCTTCATACGCCGCTTCATCCATACAGAAAAGGGACGGATGGTCGCGGATCGTGTGACGCTTCGCCTGCCGTTGATCGGAGATGTAGCCCGCATGGTGTCGATCTCGCGGCTCACCGGCACGCTGGCGACGATGCTGGCCAGCGGCGTTCAACTTCTGGACGCTTTGGATGTGTCCAAGCGCGTCATGAACAATCGGGTGCTTGAGGAAACCGTCGAGGGGGCCAGGCAAAACATCCGCGAAGGTGAAACCATCGCCGATCCATTGAAACGGAGCGGCGAATTTCCCGCCCTGGTCACCCATATGATCGCCGTGGGCGAACGAAGCGGCGACATGGAAGAAATGCTGCGCCGGGTCAGCCAGATTTACGACGGGGAAGTGGAACGGGTCATTACCCGGTTGACGTCGCTTCTGGAGCCCGTCATGATTCTTGCCATGGGCATCATCGTCTTTTTTATTGTCGTGGCAATTCTCTTGCCCATCTTTGAAATGGGCCAAATGGTTCGATAAGACAGTGATCTGTGAAGGGTGACGAAGTGATCGGCGGCAAGGAACAGGGAGGCATTCAATGAGCGAACGAGAACAACTCAACAACAGGCGCACTGTTATGCTATGGAGAAGGAGGCCGGGGACTGCCAGCCTTCACCCATCACACGTCACGACTCACCCGTCACACCGTCGTTTCAGCGCGCAACAAGGCTTCACATTCATTGAAATCATGGTCGTCGTGGCCATTCTGGCCATTCTGGCCGCGTTGGTCGTCCCCCGTATTATGGGCCGGACAGACGATGCCAAACGCACGGCAGCCAAGGTACAGATCAGGAATATCGAGGGCGCCCTGCAACTCTACAAGCTGGACAACGGAGTCTATCCCTCAACGGAACAGGGGCTCAAGGCACTGATCGAAAAACCGTCCGTCGGTGTGGTTCCCAAGAAATGGAAAGTCGGCGGGTATCTACCGAACCTCCCTGAAGATCCCTGGGGCAACACCTATAAGTATCTAAGCCCCAGCAAGAAGGGAGACTATGAAATCACCTCGCTGGGCACCGATGGCGAAGTCGGCGGCGAAGGGATCAATGCCGACATCACCAACTGGAATCTCGAGAAGGAATAGGACATCCCTGGTCATGAGTCATCCGTCATTCGCCATTCGGCATTCGGCTCGGACGTCTGACGATGCCTCACGCCTGACGCCTCACGCCCACTTGCCACTTGCCACTTGCCACTCGCCGCTCACTACTCGCTACTCACTGTCTTCCTCCGGATTCACATTGATCGAGATGCTTATTGTTCTGTTTCTGCTGGCCGGTGTCCTTGCCATCGTACTCCCTCGTGTCGTCATCGGCGAAGACTTAAGTTCCACCGGACGCAAGTTCATCGGAACGCTCCGTACCCTCCAAGGATTGGCCTCAACAGGCCAAAAGCCCGTGAAGCTGTACCTGGACCTCGATCAGGGAACATACTGGGCCAGAGTGGTGGACGGCAAGGAAGAGAAACTCCCGCTCGATGCTGCCTGGGCGACGCCACGGTCGCTTCCGGAGACGATCCGGTTTTCAGAAATTTCCGTGAGACAGGACAAACGCACCTACGGCCGGATCGATCTTTCGTTTTTTCCGAATGGGCGCATCGATCCGGTGACGGTCTATCTCACCGATCGAAGCAACAATCTGCTTGTGCTGACCATCGATTCTTTTACCGGCGCCATACGAACCAGCGAAGAACGGATTGATCTTTTGCGCAACAAACTGATTCCAGACCGGGTACGAACGTTACTGCACCCCGCCGGAGCCTAATCGCCGTGAACCGCCAGATTCCAAGGACACCGGGTGTGAACATGAGGAGACCGGGCCAGCATACAGCAGCCGACGCGAGCGGATTCACGCTGCTCGAAGTACTGCTGGCGATTGCCTTGCTGGCAATTGCCCTGCCTATCCTCCTCGGTCTCCGCAATTTTGATCTCGATCTGCATGCGAGAGCCGGCGAACTGACCGCTGCGACTTTACTGGCGCAAGAAAAGCTGATCGAGACGGAACTGACAGGCGTCTATCCTATCGGAGAAGCCGCCGGAGATTTCTCCAATATGCCGCTCGGAGCCCAGCCGCCGGCCAAGCCCGCCGATCGAGGCGCCGGTTATCGCTGGAAGCGCACGATTGCGCCGACTCCGCTCGAATTGATTCGGGAGGTTCGCATCCAGGTCTCCTGGCCGCGAGGCGCATTCGTCGAAACCGTGGAAGTGAGCACCTATGTCGTTTCCGGACTCGCCTTTTAGCACCCAAACGGGATTCACGCTGATTGAGGTGCTGGTCGCCATTGCGCTGCTGGCCGTCATCGGGGCGATGGTCTTTGGATCGCTCGTCACGACGACCCAGGCGATGGATGCCGGGCGCGAACGGGCGGAACGAGAGCAGACCGTCAGAAGAGTGCTCCGCGTCATGGCTGAGGAACTATCGCTCAGCCAACACGACAAGACATTTCCCTGGGTAGGGATGAACGGCACACAGGAAGGACAGCCGGCCGATACCCTGGCCTTTCTCGCCATGAGCGAAGGCATGGCAAACGCGGCCCTTAAAGAAAGTGAGACCGTGAGGGTGGTCTACACCCGCGAACGTGATCGGTTGATCCGGTTCGTACGGCGTAATCGTTACAGCCTCACAGATGAAGCCCTTGATCAGGTGGAATTGGCTGATCGCGTGAGAGGATTTAACGTACGGTATTACGACGGACAGAGCCGGATCTGGACCGACGAGTGGCGGACGAACGACAAGATGCCGAAGGTGCTGCTCCTGGAAGTGACGTTCCAACCCCCCAACGCGGATCCCTGGACCGTACGGGAATGGATCACCATCGGAGCATCATGATGACGCTGAAATGGCCGGGAGAGTGGCGGGAGACCTTGGCCTGGATCGGAGGCGGTGTCTGCCTGCTGATCCTTTGCCTGGCGGCGACCTTCCCGTATGAAGCGCTGCACAAAAGGATCGTTGCAGAGCTGAATCGGGCAACCGGTATGGACATACGGGTTGGAAATTGGACGGTAGGACTGCCGCTGGGGATCGAGTGGCGGAATGTGACGTTGGCCAAATCTGACTGGACACCGATTCAACTCGCCTCCCTGCAGGCCGATGTAGGAATTATGCACGCGCTGTTCGGCGGGCTCGGGCTCGATGTCGTGATCCACCTGGGGGAGGCTTCGACAGGGGGAGGGCTCGCCAAAGGAACATTCACCGCCGCGTCTTTTTCCTTGGCAGAACCTGTCTCCGTAGCAGGGCGGTTCCAACAGGTCGATCTCTCAAAGATCATTCGCCCATATGTCGGCCACGGCATGTTGAACGGAAATTTCACCCATCGGGTGGAACAAGCCCGTGCAGCAGACGGCACGATCAAGGGGGAAGGAACCTGGAAAGCCGAAGCTACGGATTTGACCATCGACCACATTCCCGTTGGAAACGGGCGTACACTGTCACTCGCCTTCAACCAGGCATCCGCTGAACTGGTCTGCAAAGATAGCCTGTGTGAAGTCACCGGACTGAAAGGCGAAGGACCTGATGGATCATTCACCGGAGATGGGACAATTACCGTGCAGCAGCCGATACAGGACAGCCGATTAGCCTTACGCGTCACCATCGTCCCCGGCGAAGGTTATGCATCAAAAGCAAACACATTGGGCCTGCTCCCCCTTCCCCCGGGAAGCCCCATCACGGTAAAAATAGCGGGGACAGTGGCACAAGCAAGGATCGCGTTGTAAAGTAGCAGGAAAGGTGCAAGGTCCAAGAGGCAAGGCGCCGGTACATCGGAGTTGTTTGCTCCCACGAGAACCTTGTACCCTGTAACTTGAACCTTGGAACTAAGAAGGCGGATTGATGGCGATCGTTACAGAATGCGTCGGGCTTGATATCGGACAGACCGGCTTGAAAGCCGTTCGTTTCCGCCGCCGATTGAGCGGGCGCGAATCGATCGACTACTTCCAGCATCCGATGCCGTTCGCCCGTCCGGAAGATTTGGAGCCGGCCCGGCGTGTGCAGTCGCTGCGCGGATTTCTTTGGCAGCACGGCCTCTATGCGACAGACCGGCTCGTCACCGCTATCCCCTGCCAGGACCTCTTTGTCAGAACCCTCTCCTTTCCCTTCAAGGACTCCACGAAACTGGCACAAGTCGTTCCATTCGAAGTCGAGAATCTCGTGCCGATGCCGCTGGAAGACTTGGCAATCGGCAGCCTCATCCTGCCGCCCGGGCAGACCCCTGATGGGACGCCCCGCGACAGCAAGGGCTCGGACGTGCTGGTGACCGCCGCACCAAAGGATAAGGTGGCCGAGCATCTCCGATTTTTGGCGCAAGCCGACGTAGAACCGTCGGCCATCAATGTCGATGCGATGGCACTCTTCTCCGTCACGCAATATTTGCGGGAAGAAAACGCAGCAGTTCCTCACGACCTTGCCATCATCGACGTCGGCGCATCCAAGACCACGCTTTGTTTAGTGCATGAAGGGCGGCCGGTCGTGCTGCGGACGATCCTCTGGGGCGGAAACCACCTCACCCACGCCTTGGCCATTCGGGAAGCCTGTAGCTTTGCCGATGCAGAGCGGCTTAAGCGGTCAATGGCGATCGAGCAAGTCGATGCCTGGCTGGAGCCGTTGTTGAAAGAACTCCGCGTGACGTTGCAGGCCTATGAAGGAGCCGAGCGCGGACGGCTGACTCACTGCTGGGTGTCGGGAGGCGGATCCAAGCTTCGGGAGATCGGTGGATTCATCGCCCGCAAATTGGGACTCTATCCCGTCGGGCCACGGCAGGGATTCGGCGCGAACAGCCCGCGCGCGTTCTCGATCGCCTTCGGACTCGCTATTCACCCCAAGATCATCAAGCCACGCTGGCGGTTCAAACCTTCCCCAATAGGGCTCGCGCTCGATCTCAAGGGTGTCACGGATGACGCAGCGCTGAAGTCCGATCTGTCCCCACAAGACCGCCGTTTGGCGGTCGTCGCAGCGCTGGTCATCGGACTGCTGGCTGCGGCAGATTTCACAACCCATCTGCTGTTGCAGGACCGCCGAGTAGACAGTCTGAAGGCAACCTTGCAACAACACTTCGAGCGATCCTTTGGAGCCGGTGCGGCACCAGGGGATGAGCTTGACCAGGCTCGATATCGGATAGGAACAATCGACAAGGTGTTGGACATCGTCGATGGCGAGCACGGGAAAGCCCTTCCCACCCTCTCGGCCTTCGTCAAACAGTTGCCGGGTGGAACGCCTGTGAAGGTCCGCGAGCTGACCGTAGAAGGCGGGACGATTCTCATGGAAGGAGAAACCACCTCATTCGACGCAGTGGAAAAAATCAAACAAGCCTTCCTGTCGAGTGCACAATTTGAAGAGGCCGCAGTGACAGAAACCCGCGTGGGGGCTTCGCCCAACCAGGTGGTCTTTCGAATGACGGTCACGGTGCGCCAGCCATGATGCAGACTATGCGAGAACGATGGCAACAGATGTCCTCGCGGGAACGGACGATCGTGCTGGCAGGCGGGATCATCGTCGGCCTCAGCCTGCTGTTCGTGCTGGTCGTCGATCCTTTCCTCGCCACATTCGACCGGCTGGAGCGACAGGCTGCCCGGAAGGAAAAAGACATCAAGGAATTGGCGCTCCTGAGTCGGGAATACGTGGCGAAGCGGGATCGCTTGGCCCAAGTCGAGAGCCGCATGCCGTCGCCCGACGGCCAATTCTCGCTCCTCACATTTCTGGAAGACGCAGCGACCAAGGCCCGCGTGCGGGATTGGATCACCGGCATGCAACCGCAAGTACAGTCGTTGCCGCAGGGCTATCAGGAAACTGCTGTGGATCTTCGACTCGAAGGAGTGCAACTACCCGAATTACTGGCCTTGCTCGCGGCAATCGATCAAGCCCCATATGAGCTTCATGTCCGACATCTTCAGATCCGTCCCAAATTCGACAATCCTACCTTTCTTGATGCGACGGTCCGGATTTTGAGCTATGCGAAAGGCTGATGAACGGGGCGTGGCACTGCTGCTCTCGCTCCTGATCTTGACCCTCCTCGTCGCGCTTATTCTGGAATTCGACGCAGAAGCGCGCCGCGAGTACCGCGAAGCCGCGGCATTCCGTGACAACTTCAAAGCGACCATGCTGACACGTGCCGGTGTGCAGGCCGCGCGGGCGGTCTTGCAGCAAGACACGCTGCGAGACAAGAAAACCGGTGAGCAGTACGACGGGCCCGCCGACCTGTGGGCGATGCCTATCAAGAACTATGCGATCGGCGACGGACTGCTGAGCGCCCAGATCCAAGACGAGCGCGGCAAGCTCAATCTCAACGACCTGGCGGCAAACACGGGAGACGAGCTTCAGAAAAAGACGAAGATCCAGCGGGTCAAACGGCTGTTCGAGGCGCTCCAAATCAACCCGGATTTGGTTGAAGCCCTTGTCGATTGGATCGATCAGGACGACATTCCCCAACCGGCCGGCGCTGAAAGTTTGCACTACCAATCCCAGAAACCGGCCTATCGCGCCGCCAACGCCGCGCTTCCATCACTGGGCGACCTACGCTTGGTGAAGGGCTTTGCGCCGGACATCGTGGACCGGCTATCGCGCTACGTGACCGTATATCCGCAGGAAGGCGGGGCGCCGATCAATCTGAACACGGCGGATCCTCTGGTCATCCAAGCGCTCGACCCCGAAATTACTCAATCCATCGCGATGGAAATCGTGCAAGGCCGGCCCTATAAGACCAAAGTGGATCTCGATCGGATTGGAAGCTTTCAGGCGATCGGCGCGAAACTGCGGGCCTCTCCTGATGCCTACGATGTAAAGAGCGAATACTTTTCCGCCCGACTATCCATCACCGTCAACGAGTCGACCAAAACGGCCTTTGCGGTGTTGAAGCGTGATCCCAATAAGGGCGACAGCAGCGTGGTGTACCTACGGACCTTTTAAGAGCACAAGATGAGTGTCACATGTTCAGAGGCAGAGACCGGCTCTCGTGTGGATTAATCAGCTGCTCGTCGATCATGAACTCACCGCCCTGCGCACCTGCGTGAATCGGCAACAACCCTTCGGAACCCCAGCCTGGCTGGCCAGCATAGAGTCATATGTGTACATGGTCGTTTGATTCTTCGCATCCGTGACCGTGAGGAGATTGCCGTTGGGATCGTAAGTGCCGCCGGTGAAGCCGTTGATGGCGTCCTGAATCTGCCTCGCGCGTCCACAATAGCCACCAGCCGGAACACCATGAACTGCTGCCACCGGACACGAAGAGTAGTCCTTGCCATTTCTGCGGGCATCCGTTTATAGTCCATGTACAGGCTATGTACATAGGGAGGGATTATGGGGGTTGCGCTGAAGCATAAACATCTCGTGCTGGATCAGCGGAAGATTGACGCCGCGAAGCGCTATTTCGGAGTTGCGTCTGAACAAGAAGCGATCGACAAAGCCCTGTCGTTGCTGATCGAGGAACAGAGGCTGAGCAAAGCGTTGCGACCGCTGAAGGGGATCTTGAAGGGTGATGACAAACCATGGCCCTACCAATAGGCGGAAAGGTTCTCCTCGACACCAATATCCTCATTGATTTCTTACGCGCAGACATCCACACAGAATGGGTCTTCGGTGGCCATGGGACCGTCCTGCGTTTCATCTCGGCTGTCGCGCTGCTGGAACTCCGGCTCGGCGCGAACACGCCCAAACGGAAAAAAGCCGTTGACCGGATTCAACAAGCCTTTCAAGCCGGGCGCACCCTCGGCCTCACCCCCTCGACTCTTGACCATGCCGGACGACTCTTTCGAGTGATGCATGGAAACGCCTCTGGGTTGAACGACCGCCTCGGGCCGATGAATGATGTACTCGTTGCCCTTACTGCGAGAGAAATCGGCGCCACGGTGATCACCAATAACGTGTTGGAGTTCCGCCGCATCGCCGGGAAACTCCCTGGTCTCAAAGTCACCGCGCCTTAACCATGCTCCGCTTGCTCACCCTCAAGATGCCTGGGTCTCAGGTTTGCATGAGAGTTGCCCCCAGCCAGTACCGAGTTTCATACATGAACGCACAAGTTCCACATCAGGCCTTACTGTCACCCGCGAATCAACAGCCACTGCAGCATGTCGGGCATTCGGGACCTTCGATGCGAAGCGAACAGGGCACAAAGCCCTTCGCTCAGACGGGAACGGACTTTAGGTCACGATGCGGCGCTGAGGCGGGAGGTCTCACAAAGTCCGTCCGCGAAGTGTCGCGGGAAACCTCACTGTCCGCGCGGGGCTGGTCGCACACGCGATGGACTGGCCTTGGTCGAGCGTGCGATTCCCGCATCTGTCCGACCCCATTCCCGTTGCGACTCCCAGTGACTGGCTTTCGTGGATCGATCAGCCGCTCGTCGATCATGAACTCACCGCCCTACGCACCTGCGTGAATCGGCAACAGCCCTTCGGGACAGCAGACTGGCAAGCGGTGATCGCCACCGCCTTGGGCCTGGAATCGACCCTGCGCCAGCGCGGACGACCACGAAAATCCTCTGAAAAGTAGCCTGTCCCCTTTTCTTCCCTGCCTTTTCTTCTTCTAACGCGTCATGCGTCAAGGTCGCTGAGAGCGTGCCCTGGATGACTTGGGAGAGTTGAGAATTGGCATCATACCCATAGGTCACCGGCGGCTGGGCATTGGCCCGCATCGTGAGGCGGTCAGTCGCATCGCCACATCGCTCGACACTTATCAATTCTAGTTCAGCTACGGCCATCATAAAAATTACGCCTGTCCCTACTTCTCTTTCTTCTCTTCGTGTCTCTTCGCCGTTTCCCAGGGAAGCACATCTACATCGGAGAATAGCGCTTGGTAGATGCACATGTTCTCAGGATCGGTGTTATGCATCTTTAGTGGGCAAGGTTGCTCAAGCGTTTGTTGATCCAGGATGGTAAAGTGGTGGACCTGCAACAACTCACGGAGAGCTTGTTCTTCTGGAGTAGGCGAATCCCATGAAACAAACGTGCACCCCACAGGGTCCAGCCCTCTAAGAACGACGGCATACCGGTCAACCATTGATAGCTGGAGAAGCCACTCCCTCCTTGATTTCGACAAGGTATAGACGAAACTTACATCGTCATTGGGATCGGTGGTTTCTTGCACGGTGAATAGTTTTTGAAGATGACTAACCATCGGAGCATATGGCTGGGAAGATATCATCTTACTTACAAACCAAAACTCCGGCTCCTCAAATGATTTGTACTTGCGCTGAATGACATTGAGTAACCGTTGTGTATCTTCCATGGGTATTAATACCTCTGTGGGCCCGATGGATGGCCATGTATACGACCTTGCGAATCTTGGTGAACTCGAACGCGTGTTTGCATGCCACCGTCAGGACCTGTCCCGACAGAGAAGCCAAAATCATGTTCTCGGATAGTGCCAGACTTGTTTACTGGTAGCCCTTTTGCCCAAGCTTGCTGGGTTAACTGCATCCCACTTTGTGCACCAAAGAAGCTCGATGTCGCTTTTCCTTGTTTGATGCGATTTTTATTTCCAGGTGTGCCAGGAACATGACTTGCCTGTTTCTTCGAAGAGATTGGAGGCACCACTGCCTTATTGCCTCCCCCACCCACACAGCCCTGCGCCGCATCCATCAGACTCGCGGGATCGACATCCGGCTTAGGAAAAGCCAGATTGATCCCCGCGATCTTGATCATTGCCTTGGCCGCGCCAAGGGCGCACTTCACGGCGGCCGACCGAGCACTTTCTCCGGTCGGATCGACGAAGTTCGTCGGGCTGTTGAAGACGTAGGCATACAGATTGGAATCACCGGCGTCAAACTCCAGCGGATCTTCGCTTAGAAACCGGCTGTGTGACGGGCTGTAATACCGCGCGCGGTAGTAGTAGAGGCCGTTGCCATCGTTCTCTCGTCCGGTGAATTGGAACGGATTCGTCGAAGACCCCGTGACGGTGGTGGTCCCGAATGGACTGTAGGTGTAGTGCGTGATGACCGCACCCGCATCATTACTGAGCGCAATGGTCGAGCCCAGGTCGTTCGTGTGGTAGTACTCGTTGCCCGTAGAGGTTTGCCGAACAATCGGTTCGTCGATATTCAGCGTGCTGAGATAGCTGGCATTCGACGCACCGGATTCCGCGACCATATCGGCACCATCGTAGAGAAAGGTTGAGGTCGCCCCGTTGATGGTCTTGGCGATGCGGCGGTCCAACGCATCGTAGCTGAACGTCGCACTGGTCCCGCCGCTGATACCGATCAACCGATCCCGCGCATCCCACACATAGGTGTTCGTCCCGTCATTGGTCAGATTGCCGTTCGGGTCATACCCCAGTGTCCCACTGTTGAATTGGATCTGTGCATTCACCGCGTTGTACGCCGCCGTGATGGCGGGCGGCAGTGCCGTGGCCGTCTGAATCAGCTGGGTGACTTGGTTTTTGTTGTCCGCTGGGTCAAAGCCCTGCGTGAGCTGCTCCAGTGTAGTCGTCCCCTTGGCATGTGTGATCCCGAGAAGCCGTGAGGCGGGATCATAGTTGTACGTCGTCGTGACCCCGTTGGATCGCTGCAATTGCGTGCGCCGGCCTAACGCGTCATGCGTCAAGGTCGCTGAGAGCGTGCCCTGTGTAACTTGGGACAGTTGAGAATTCGCGTCATAGCTATAGGTGACCGGCTGCTGCGCGTTCGCCCGCATCGTGAGGCGGCGGCTGATCGCATCGTAGGTATAGCTTACGATCCCTTGCGGGGCTACTTCCTGGGTGACACGATCCAGCACATCGTATGTCCAGTCGATGGCGCCAGTGGCACTGTCTGTCAGCTTGGTCACATTCCCCACCGCATCGTAGGCGACGGCCACGCTGGTACCGTTGGCATAGCTCGTCAGCGTGCGCCGGTCGAGCGGGTCGTACTGGAAGTTCGTGATCTGATTCTTCCGATCCGTGAAGCGCGTGAGATTACTTGCCAGATCGTACTGGTAGCTCTCGGTCCGATTTAGCGCATCTTTCCTCGTCGCCAGACGATCCATGTTGTCATAGGTATAGGTCGTGGTCTGGTTCTTGGCATCGGTGACGGTGAGCAGATTGCCATTGGGATCGTAGGTGAAGCCGGTCACGCCGCTGAGGGCGTCGGTGATCTGCGAAACCTGATTCACAGGGTCGTAGTCAAACTGCGTCGTCTTGCCCCGTGGATCGATGAGGGCGGTGAGCCGACTGACCGCATCGTAGCTCTGCTGGATCTTGTTGCCGACCGGATCGGTGCTCGCGATGAGATTGCCGACGGCGTCGTACTCGAAGGTCGAACTATGGTTCAGTGGATCGGTCACGCTGCTCGGTTGGCCGACGGCATTGTAGGCAATCGTCGTCGTGTGATTGAGCGGATCACGCACTTCCATGACCTGAGTTGGAGCAAATGGCTGGGGGACTAGGAATCGAACCTAGGTAGCCGGCTCCAAAGGCCGGCGTCCTACCGCTAGACGATCCCCCAGCGCGGTACGAAACGAAGACGTCGGCCTGAGAGTACGGCGCAGGAAAGAGTTTTTGGCTGGGGGACTAGGAA
>MSXM01000047.1:0-200 GCA_002083565.1 Nitrospira sp. ST-bin4
GTGACCGCTTCCAAGGCGGAGTAAGTCGCAAGGTCGGCTCGTGAATGGGTCGGAGGTTTTTCCTACATCCCCGATTCAGCATAGGCCGTGCATAATGGAAGTCCTCTCACCTTCGGCGCCTGTGTCGCGATGGTGTGCCGCTCGTATCAAACATTGAGGGTCTGCTTTCGGCAGATCTGAAGGTTTTTCTCCAAAGGCAG
>MSXM01000047.1:237-8234 GCA_002083565.1 Nitrospira sp. ST-bin4
CGCTACGGCAAGCTCCGCGCCGGCAAGCTGCCGTTCATTAGAGATGGTGCGCTCTACGCTTACCTAGATTTGATAAGAGTCTGCTGGGGGAGGGTGTCAAAAACAACTGGTTTTGGCACACGAAGATCATTCTTTAGCAGTTCGCCTGCATGCCACTTGCTATGAGGCGCCGCTCGAAGATAGCCAGCCAGTCTGATTGGCCTACAAGACGACCCGCAGCTTCTCAGGACTAGTCAGGTTTTCGAAATGGCGGGCGAAAGTATGCCGATTGGATGTGGTAGATTGTTAGCATGGCAACCTGAAATGCCTTGAATATATACCGATCGAAATACGTTTTTCTTTGCTCAAGGATTATCGAGTCATCGACCGAGGCGAGAACGCACAACATAACATACGTAACTCCACAAGGCCTCAAGTACAGGGGAAATTATGAAAGCAACGCTTATTCGTTTGAATCGGGTTTTGGCAACACTCACACTTTTGCTCGCTCCAACCATCACGTATGCGATGTCAGGGATGGATATGTCATCCGGGGGTCACGGAAAATCAACGTCCTCTCTCTCCCAAAGCATGGGTGATCCCATTAACACATCGGACCCAGAGATGGAGCTGACCTATAGTGCCGATGGGAACACCGTCATGTTTGTTTCAGGACGTCAAGGGAGTATTCCGTCACCAGGAGTTCCTTACAGCTTTGATATCTGGATGGCGCACAAGGTGAATGGCAAGTGGCAAGCCCCGATTCATTTGGGGCCGGGTATTGATCCCACTGTGGGACCAAACATTAATACATCTGCCTGGGAGCTCGAACCGAGTCTCTCGGGTGACGGCAACGTCATTTATTTCACCCGATATCAGCCAGGCAATCTGTCTACTGGCGACCTCTATGTGACGCAGAAGGTCAATGGAGTCTGGCAACCAGCCAAAAATTGGAACGATGTGCCAGAACTTCCGCATATCAACACGCCGACTGGCGAGGAACACTGCCCGATCATCGCCTCCGAGAGTCTCATTTACTTCAATTATCAACAACCGGGCGTGACACAAGATAGTGACATTTGGAAAGTCGAAAAGAAGGATGGGGTCTGGCAGAAACCTCAGAGCCTCGGTCCCCGAATCAATTCGCCCTACCGCGACCACATGCACTGGACCGGCTTATCAAAGGATGGGAATAGCCTCATCGTGACCAGTACGCGACCAGACATGGGTTCGCGGGGAGGACACGATATGTGGATTTCCTACAAAAACCAAAAGGGTGAATGGCAAGAGCCGTTAAACCTTGGCGATACAATCAATACCGCCGGGGAAGATATGTGCTGGGCGTTTTCACCCGATGGCAAGAAAATGCATGGAAGTGGGGGTCCACTAGGAAGCTATAATCATGATGTGATGTGGCTCAACAAAGATGATATTCCCTTGTTGAAGAACTTTGATCCCATCGGACCACCCCCGAATCTGCTTGCCAAGTGATCGGACGCATATGACTCAGGTTGGTCCTGAAAACCGAAGCCTGACGCATTTCCATTGAGGAGCGCACGGTGCACCCTGCTTGAAAACATTTGTTTTTGGACCAGCATCAGCATAAGTCAAATTCCTTGAGAAATCGACCAACTTTGGGATGGCATTTCAGATGGAGGTTTTGACATGGTGTATTTGGGATTCAGGAAGGCCACACCTTGTGCAATCCCGCTGGTGCTGTCATTCGATTGGACCACCTGGTAGCAGTCGGTCGTGTACTTCTGCTTTGGGTCGATAGCTGACATTACCTGCCCAAGTCGAGTCTGAACTACTAGAGCTGATGTCGGTGCGGCTACGAAGTGGATGGCCGGCGTGGGGCGAACACATTCCCGTCCGAAGGACTCTGCTTAGGCCGCAATACCTTCGACGATCAGATGTCGGACATCCGTTCGCTCGCTTGCATGTTCAAAGGTAATCGCGCACACATTACCGCCTGCATCGACATCCAGGATCGTATTTTCATCCAAGTCCTTGGACTCTGCGATGTCGCTGTCTTTGAATTCGATGTAGAGCGTATCGGTATCTTCAAAATAGCTGACTTTCATGGCTGATACCCTCTGTCAAAAAATGCGTTATGGACAGTGGTTCTATCCTGTAGCAGGATAACCCGGAGATAACGATCACCTGCCTCTTTGATTTTCCCCCATCGCCTGATTCGCCCGTCTGCCTGTATGTACTCTTTTTCCGGACACCTGACAACAAACTCGATCCATTCGTCCTTGATTCGTTGTCTATCCGGCCTTGTTCTTGTCGCTCGAAAATAGCTCGTCGTCTTCAATGGAGTCGATCCGTAGACAGCTACTCCCCGCTGCCCGCCATGTCGTCGATCAGGGGGCGGTTGATATCGGTACAGCCCATGCAGATCAGGTCAAAGAGTTCATCGTGGTTGGCCACGAAGTTTTTTGCGTCCACGAGTTTTTCGTTCATGACCAGGGAATGGCAGGTGTCGCAGAGCATCATCAGGCCGCGTGAGACCCCCACTGTTTTTCTTCCCGTGCTTCCAGCCATATCAATTAGACCGATCCTTTTTGAAGCGCCATGAGAAAATCTTCCGTTTCGAGTTCGATGCCGCATTGCCCGCACTCATAGGGACGATCATCCTGTGCCACAGCCAATGGTGTGCGATCGACCCTCCCCCGGCAGACATGATAGAACTTCCCCCTGGCATTCTCATCGTCCAAGGGGTCGCTTTCGTAAATCAGCACCATGACTCACTGATACTCCCTATGCCTGTCGGCGAGTATACCGATGGGTCTGCCTTACCTGCAACCGCAGGGAATAGGGCAGGCAACGGTTCTCTATCCCTTCAAACCTGAAACTGGGCTTCGTACAGACCTGCGTAGACTCCCCCGCGGGAGAGCAGATCGTCGTGCCGGCCATCTTCCACCAATCGACCTCCATCCAGGACCAGAATCCGATCCACATCATGGAGCGTGGACAGCCGATGGGCAATAATGAACGTGGTTCGCCCTCTGGTCAATTCGGTCAACGCTTCGCGGATTTTCACCTCGGTCTCCGTATCAATATTGGATGTGGCCTCATCAAAAACGACGATGGGGGGATCTTTTAACAACACCCGCGCGATCGACACCCGCTGTTTTTGACCGACCGACAGTTTGACGCCCCGCTCGCCGATCCAGGTGTCATAGCCTTCCGGCAGCGCCATGATAAATTCATGCGCCCGCGCGGCCCGCGCCGAGCTTTCGAGACGCTCCTGATCGGCGGCGAGATCGCCGTAGAGGATATTCTCCCGCACCGTCCCGTTGAACAAAAACGGCTCTTGCTGCACGATGCCGATTTGTCGCCGAAGATAGGCGACCGGCAGATCGCGGATGTCCTGCCCGTCGATCAAGACGGCGCCGCCTTTCACGTCATAGAACCGCATGAGCAGCTTGAGCAGGGTGCTCTTCCCCGCTCCGCTCGGTCCGACCAGCGCCACCCGCTCGCCTGCCGCGACAGAAACAGACAGACTCTTGAGCACCGGCACATCGGAACGATAGTGGAACTGTACCTGATCGAACCGGACGGCTCCCTGCACCCGGTGCGCAGGAGTGCCGACACCCGGACGATCCGTCACCTCCGGAACTGCGTCCAGGACATCGAAGACCCGCTCGCTCGCCGCCAAGGCATGTTGGAGCATATGATTGACGGAGTGAATCTGATTGATCGGCACATAAAACAACGCCAGATAGGAGAGAAACAACACCAGCTCGCCCAGCGTCAGCCGGCCTTCGACGACTTCCCCCGCGCCGTACCAGAGAATCAACACAGTGCCGAGGCCGGCGAGCAAAATCATTCCCGGTGAATAGATCGACCACAGCACCATGGCTTTCAGATTCGCGTCGCTATAGGCGCGGCTCAACCGGTCGAACCTCGCCTGTTCGTACGCCTGCTGCATGAACCCCATGGTCTCCCTGATGCCCGACAGAGCATCTTGCAAATACCCGCTGAGTTCCGCCGAGTTCTTTCGAATGTGCCGGTAATAGCCATGCACCCTGGAAGTAAACCAGCTGGCCGACAACATCAACAGTGGAATCGGCAGAAGTGACAGCGCCGCAAGCTTCCAATTGAGGATGAACAGCATGATTGTGATGCCGATCAGGGTCAGCAACGCCGTCACCACGCCTTCAAGCCCATCGATGAAGATCCGTTCGACGTGCTCCGTGTCGTTCGTCACCCGCGACATGATCTCGCCCGTCGAGCGATTCTCGTAGTAGTTCAGGGAGAGCCCTTGCAGCGCTGAGAAAATCTGCCGGCGCAAATCGTGCACCACCGTCTGTTCCAGCTGATTATTGAGCCGGATCCGGAGCGAGGCGAACAGATTTTTCACCACATAGGCGCCGACCAGCAGGCCCAACGCCCAGGGCAGCAAGGCCAGTTGCTTGGCTTGGATGACATCGTCGATGACGATCTTGATCGCCCAGGGAGGCACCAGCTCGGCGGCTGTAGCACAGGCGGCACAGAGCAGCGTCACAGATGCAAGCCTGCGGTGGGGTTGGAGATATTTCAGGACGCGAAGCAGTGGTTTCACAAAATCAAGGGGGCGGGGCTCAGATCACGTTTGTCGGTTCTTTTTGCCAGTACTGCGAAAACTCTGGGAGCTGGGTCAAGGTGGACATATCCTTCATACGATCCAGAAACACTTTGCCGATCAGGTGATCCATTTCATGCTGAATGCACACGGCATAGAGGCCTGTCGCCTCGAAATCGAGAGATTTGCCCTTTCGATCCAATCCCTTCACACGCACCACCGACGGTCTCGTGACTTTCCCTCTCAATCCATCGACGCTGAGACAGCCTTCCCAGTTTTCCACTTGCTCAGGGCCGTAATAGACAATCGAGGGATTGATGAGAACGGTCTCGGGAAAACCGCCTTCGTCCGGACAGCCCATCACCACGAGTTGGATTGAACGGGACACTTGCGGCGCAGCCAGTCCGATTCCCGGCTCGTCATACATCGTTTCCAACATCTCATCGATCAAGCGTTGCAACTCACCCGACTTGATGTCCCGCGGGTCAATCGGAGCCGCTGTTTTTCGAAGGATCGGATTGCCGAGTTTGGCGATTGTCAACATAACCGAAGGTCAGAAATTATTGTTGCCACACCCGTCTACTAGATACACTCCTAACACAGGCCCCTCCGGGCCTGCAACCCTCCCAGCACACTGACGCAGTCTCGGGCAGATTACGATCTTCGCTTCGGCCGTGGCGGCTCCGGAATTTCAAACACCTGTTGATTGTCGTTCCACCACTCGACCCATTCACTGACCCAGACTGCGCGATCCTGCTTCGTCGACGTCTCCCAGTCGTGAAACTCGGTCTCGTGGCGCGTCAGAATCCACAAGGAATGGAGCGCCGACAATGCCACGAACCGTTCATCATCGGTCACCATCGAAATCAAGACGGGGATCACCGCTTTGCGCCGCACATACCGCGCCTCGAACGCCGCCGCCTTTCTGACAGACGGATTCAGATCTGCCGCCATCACCTCAATGGCCTCCGGCACCAGAGACGGATTCAAACGGATCGCGACGCGCAAGGCATGTTCGCGCACGCGGGGAATTTCGTTGACATCTTTGGCCGTGCCGACGAGCGCCGGGACTCCCGACACACCTTTCATCATCGACAATGTTTCAATGGCATTGTACCGGACCCTGGGACTCGGCAGGGTCAGAGCCTTGACCAGAACAGGAACCGACGGCTCTCCCAAATGGACAAATTCCCCCATCGCCCAGAATTCCTGTTTGCCTTCCAGCAGCGGCAGCAAGGCCTCCGCGCGTGTCAGTTCCTCAGGGCTCAACGGATTCGTGTTGGGAGGGACGGATACATCGGGTGCATCCTGACTCCCGGGCGGCGCCTCATACGGCACTTGAACCGTCCACACGTCCGACGCCCATACGCGATCCGCCTCCAGCCCGTACAGGCCTCCCAGCAACTGCACAGCGAGCAATAGTGCAAGTCCCCTTATGATGCGATGCGTCTTCACGAAACCTACGCTCCTTTCCACCAGTACGGCGGCGCGATTATCCAGTCTGCCGACAAGGCAGCGGTTCCAAACACCCTACTCCTGGATTATGACAAATATAAAACCGGTGCGGTAGCCACCTGCATGACAGTCTCTATGGATGGGACTGTACGATGAACTGCACATGACGGCGGGTGGTTGTCGTACTCGGACAACGGGATAAATCGCCTGCCCTTAACTAAAGCTTCACAGCAGGATCAGCTGTCCAACCCATTTCGGGAGTCGGTGTCTCTCAGGTGTTTCCTGACTCGCACTTTCTCATGATGTTTGCGCAGCAGTTGCCGACGGATGGCATCCCGATCCTCTGCGACGATCCGGACCAGCCGGTCCACATCCTCCGCGTGTTCCCGAACCAGCTCGGATAGTTTCTGCAGCTGCCCTTCCAGCCGCTCGACACGCCACGCCATGTCGTTTGCAGGCTCCACAGGTTTGTTGGAAGACTTCACCACAGGCTTGGAGCTATTTCGAAGGGCGGCCACAACAACGTCGCGTTTCATGCTCACTCCTTTGTTACTCCACATGGAAAGCGGACGACCGCTGGATTCTGTCGGCTAGTATTATCCGCAAGGAACGGGAAGTCAATGATTCCGCTTTCTTTCTATTTCATGCCGGTCCTGCTAGAATTCGCCGCATGAAGAATATCTTCACGATGGTCCTCGCCGGCGGCAAAGGCGAGCGGCTCTTTCCGCTCACCGACCAGCGCGCGAAACCGGCCGTCCCGTTCGGAGGCAAATACCGCATCATCGACTTCACCTTGAGCAATTGCCTGAATTCCGGACTCCGGAAAATCGCGGTCCTTATCCAATACAAATCGCACTCGCTCGACCGGCATATCCGGGTCGGCTGGAATGTGCTCAATGCCGAGCTCGGAGAATATATCGCCTCCGTCCCTCCCCAGCAGCGCATCAGCGAAGACTGGTATAAAGGCACCGCCGATGCCGTCTACCAAAACATGTTCCTGCTCGACAGCGAGCAACCCGAGTTTCTCCTCATCCTGGCCGGCGATCACATCTACAAGATGAATTATGCCGAGATGTATTACTGGCTGATGGCCAAACAGGCCGACGCGGTGGTCGGCGCGATCGACATCCCGATTCAGGACGCCTCACGATTCGGCGTGATCACAGTCGACGAAGACTATCGCATCGTCCGGTTCGACGAAAAACCGGCCCAGCCCACTCATCTGCCGGGAGACCCCGCCCATGCGTTCGCCTCGATGGGCATCTATTTGTTCCGCACCAGCGCGATTCGCAAATTCCTGATGGCGGACGCCCAGGAATCCGGCGCCCACGACTTCGGCAGGAACATCATTCCACGGATGATCGAGGAACAGCGCGTCTACGCGTTTAAGTTTCAGGATGCGAATAAGAAAGCCGTCCAGTACTGGCGCGATATCGGCACGCTCGACGCCTACTGGGAAGCCAATATGGATCTGGTCGCCGTCGACCCACTCTTCAATCTCTACGATCCTGAGTGGCCGATCCGCACCTACCAGGGCCAGTTTCCTCCGGCCAAGTTCGTCTTCTCGCAGGACTATCAGGGGGGGCGCATGGGCGTCGCGCTCGATTCGATCGTCTGCGGCGGCTGCATCGTATCCGGCGCGCGGGTCCAGAATTCCGTGCTGTCGCCCAACGTCCGTGTCCTGGACCATGCCGACGTTCGCGAGTCCATCGTGATGGAAAACGTGGTGATCGGCGCCCACAGCCGTATCCGGCGCGCCATCATCGACAAAGACGTCACCATCCCTCCACATACGGAGATCGGATATAACCGGGACGCCGATGCCCGGCAATTCACCATCACTGATTCTGGTCTCGTGGTTATTTCAAAGGGAATGAAACTGCATGCCGCCGTCGATCCACCCGGTTGACCTTATCGCCTCGCTCCGCCAGAAGCACCTGACGCCCGCCATCGTGTTTCTCACCTCTCGACGCGCCTGCGATGAGGCAATGGA
>MSXM01000047.1:8285-14670 GCA_002083565.1 Nitrospira sp. ST-bin4
GGCGGCGCTTGAACGGGTCATCGCGCAATATCCCAGCGTCGCAGAGCACCCGCTCATTCCCACGGTGCAGCGGATCGGCGTGGCGGCCCATCATGCCGGCCACTTGCCCTCCTGGAAAATCGCCATCGAAGAATTGATGCGGCAGGGATGTCTTGACGCGGTATTTGCCACAACCACCCTGGCCGCCGGTGTCGACTTTCCCGCCCGCACGGTCGTCATCACCCAATCCAGCATCCGAAAATCACGCGACTTCACCGACCTCACCATCGGCGAGGTGCAGCAGATCGCGGGACGAGCCGGCCGCCGCGGAAAAGATCAGGTGGGATTTGCGGTCGTCACGCCCTCTCCCTATATCGATCTGGGCGTCCTTACGAAGGGGTTCACCGGCCACCCGGAATCCATCGATAGCCAATTCAGCATCAGCTATCCCATGGTGTTGAATCTCTTGAAAGCCCACCCCCATGAGCAAATTCAGGCGATCCTGGCCAAGAGTTTCGCCCAATTCCAGCTTAACCAGCGGGCCGAGCTGTTGGAACGGAAACTGGATGGGCTCCATGTACAGATGGAACCGTTCGGCCCCCGCGTCTGCACCGATTGGATCAGCCAGTGGCAGACCTTCGATCAAGTCCGAAGACAACGGCCGCAACGCCACCAGATCCGCCGGCATGAATCGCCGGAATTATCCGCCCGCTTCCATTTCATGACGCCGGGACGTGTGGTCGGGCTCGCGCGAGGACGCGGGATCGTTCTCCGTCAATACCGCAGCAAGGGCCAGAAGAATCCGATGATTTCCGTCCTGCGGCTGGACGGCGCCGTCACCGAATGTCCCGCGTCGAATGTGGGGGATATCTTCGACCGGATATTTGAATGCGACGAAACTCCGGCGTTTCCCTGGTGCTCGGCTGCTTCGTTCGACGAACTCAGCTATCAACTGACGGAACTCCCCACCCGGCTGCCGACGCTGCCGATTATGGTGCCCAAAGACTCGGAAGTGCTCCCGGATGCGATCGTCCAATCTCTCGGCGACTTTCCCTGCCCGAGCTGTCCCTCACGGCCGGCCTGCCAGAAGGACTTTGCGACCGCGCTCCGCCTCCGCCAGGAACAGCACCGCCACACCAAATCCATCCAGGCGCTACGGGCCAGCCTCTGGCATCGGTTCCAGGAGCGAGTCGAGGTGCTCCAGAAATTCGGCTATCTGACACCCTCTGCCCATCTCACGGACGAAGGGGAATGGGCGCGGCTCATCCGCATCGATCATTCATTGCTCATTACCGAGATGATTCGGGCCGAAGCCTTTACCGGCGCCGACCCGTCTCTTCTCACCGGCGTCATGGCCAGCATCACGCATGACGACGACCGCCCCGGTTCGTTTCCGCGCATCAGCCCCGGATTGAGTTCCCTCTTGGGCCAGGTGCGCAAACTGGCGGAGAGCCTGTCTCCCTATGAAGATCCCCCGCTGTTACGGGCGGATGTCGCGGCACTGGCCGAACGCTGGATCGCCGACCCCACACTCACATGGATCGGCCTCTGCCGTTTGACGACGATGGCGGAGGGCGACATTTACCGGCTGCTCGCCAGAACCCTGGAGTTTCTGTCACAGATCCACACCCTGCGCGCGACCCATCCGGGCTTGGCCGAGACGGCATCACGCGCAATCGCTCTGATCCGCCGCGGCGTGCTGGAGGAATTGCCATGACCGAACGGCGTCATTCATCACCTCACGCCTAACTTTTAACGCCTTACGAAGACCTCTATGACCATCGACGAACTCGAACAACTACTCGTTCAGCAACCGGTTGCGGTCCTGCATCGCTTGGCGCGCGGCCGCGTTCATCGGCACTTTCGGGCCGGCAAACGACGCCTGATCGAGATGATTCTCCAGCATTCGAGTCAGAATCTCGCCGGCCTCGAATCTGATGTACAGGCACTGATCGCAGAGCGGCAATCGCAGCCGCAGCCCCCCCAGCCGCCGGCTCGCCCGGCAGGCCGTGCGGCGGGTTCTCCTCCGAGAAGAACTGCGCATCGAGGTGGAGAGCCGGAGAGCGCCGAAGCCGCTGTGTCTCTGGCGGCCTGGCTGGAAGGGATCGGCGTTCCGGCTCCACAACCATTCGTGCCCGATCCTTGGCAGGAAGAAGCCTTGGCAGCGCTTGATGAAACGGATGTCGTCGTCAGCGTCCCGACCGGGAGCGGAAAAACCTACGTGGCGGTGGAAGCAGCCAAGCGGGCGATCGCGCAGAATCAGACGGTTATCTACACCTCGCCCCTGAAAGCGTTGTCGAATACCAAATATACGGAGTTCTCAAAGATCTTCGGCCCGGATAAGGTGGGCATCCTCACGGGAGACCGCCAGGAAAACGGGCAGGCGCCGCTGCTGATCATGACCACAGAGATTTTACGCAATCTGCTCTACGATGCGGCGAGCGGAGAAATCGATATCAGGCTGGATACGCTCGGGCTCGTAATTTTGGACGAATCGCAATACATTGCCGACCCTGAACGCGGAGTCGTGTGGGAGGAGACCATCATTTTCTGCCCATCACAGGCCAAACTTCTGCTTCTATCGGCCTCAATCGGCAATCCACAGGATATCGCCGACTGGCTGACTTCTATCCGCCCTACGACCTGTCGATTAGTCCGCCACAGCAAACGCACCGTACCGTTGCGCGCCGGCTACCTCCATCCAAACGGCAAACTGGTGCCGCTGTTCAAGACGGCAGCCATTCCCTCCGGCCACGCAGGCCACCTGCACCCGGAAGCCAAACGACTCTTTTTTGAATATGAAGAAGAGACGCTGCCTTCGGGCAGGCCACGGCGATAACGATGGGAACTGTTTGTCGCGATTAAAACGAGGCGGTGAGACCGACCGTCGGCCCGTGGCGAATCGTTTGAAATTCGGTCAGAGGAGCCGACTGAGAGCCGCTTGCGACCGAATGAACTTCCCACGTCCCGGTATACGTACGATTCCACCACACACGGTAACCGGCGGTAATCGCAAAGTTGCGAGTCAGCATGAACTTGATTGTCGGCTCGGCACTGCCGCCGAATCCAACCCCCCACATGGAAAAACTCGGATCCTGCCGGAGGTCACCCCTCAGATGATGAACGTCTTCGTTATAGATGATACTCACAGGAGTCACGGAAGCTTTCAGCCCGACACTCAAACGCCCGGTCAGCCGATAGTCTGTGTTGATGCCAACCTGAACCGGCGTAATCCAATGACTGGTGTTCGTGATTGCGCGGGCTGTCGAACTCTGAGGAACACAGGAAATGACAGTTGAATCGCACACAAGCCGATCAAATCCTGTCGCCTCGTGCTCAGTTTGCCAATACCGAAGGCCTCCCACCACATCCAAATGTCCGCGCCCGTTTGGAAACTCCACCGCTCGATAGCCGACATTCCCGTTGACATACCAGGTTCCCGTCCCTGTGACGCTGCTGCTTGTTCGAGAAAACAGATATTGACCCGCCACGTAGTCGTCATCGATCAAGCGGCCTCGATCGAAATCAATTGCAAATCCCACATCACCCTGCACATGCCATCGGCGGCTAAGATGGACCTTGGCTCCGAAATCAACGATATGGGTATCAGTATCCTTATACGTCAGCTTTGAAGTGGGATCCCCGAATGCAGGATTGATCCCGGATGCATCGTGGCTCCACGTGGTTTGGCCGTTCGTAAAGAACCAGGACCCAGCTGACAGCTCCACGCGCGGCCTCGTCTGAGTTTCAGTATCCTGACCCCAGGCAGAGGCCGTTGTGGTAACAACAACCCCCAGTACAACCGCCAGCAATGGCCGCACCAGCCCGTTCCATGCTTCGCTCACCGTCTCACCCCTCCACGCTGAATCACCACGGTGTCATAGCACCGTTCGGCCGTATCCGGCATGACCCGTTGGCAGGATGCACGGATATCTTCTTGTTGGAATTGGCGTTGAATCGATGCGGAGAACCAGACCAGCCAGGTTCCGATCACCGCCAAGAGCACAGCCCCCGCCGCCAAGTATCCCCAGCCCATCCATGACGATGTCGCAGCAGGCGCCGCAGGCACAGGAGGCGCTTCTTCATCAGATACCAGATGAACCGACGGCATAACGGAATCTCCTATTCTTCGATCCGATTTCTCATGCCACGAATCAGCCGCCCGACGCAAATCATACCTGAGACGTTGCATCCTGAATAGACTTTTCAGTTCTCCATCAAACCGGAGCATGACCGGCACGATCTTCTTTTCGATCCCCGCACGGAAAAGAACTGGAACTCGGATCGGTGATCTTGGTATGATGCGCACCCGGTAGGATCAGCGGTAGGAGCATCACCAACCTGCTTCATGTCCGCCCCTGCCGCTCCTGAACCAGCAGTTGCGTGCCGAGGTAGCTCAGTTGGTAGAGCACAGCCCTGAAAAGGCTGGTGTCGACAGTTCGATTCTGTCCCTCGGCACCACTCACCGCATGCGCCGGATACTTCTCTGACAGTTGGAACGGTTCCTGGTCTGACGGCAGGCCGCTACTTGGCCAGCGTCCTGATGTAGGCGAGCACGGCCCGGCTGTCTTGTTCGGAGAGCCGACCTTTCCATGACGGCATATTCGGATTGCCCTCATGGATGGTCTTGAGCAAGGCCGACTCGGATTTCTTTTTGATCGCCGGCGATGTGAGGTTGGCAGGATCGGCGCCCAGAAGTTTGTAGCCTCCCCCGTCGCCCGCGGCTCCATGACAGCCTGCGCAATATTTGGCGTACACTTTCTTTCCTTTGGCCATTTGAGCCTGCTCCGATTCGGCCGCTACTTGCCCATAGACCGGCGGCTGCCAGGCCCCCACTGCCGCCATAAGAATCAGTCCTAGCCCGATCTGCGCCGCATTCATGATGTCACCCTCGCTTGTTCCGGGTCCGACCCGCCCGCTGGGTCTTCGCCGAACCCGTCGGACTCCGCCCCTGATTGTTGCCCATCTGCCTCGGGTGAGGACCCGGCCGACCGGCCTTCCATCCACCGATACAAGACCGGCAGCAGGATCAGTGTCAGGAATGTCGATGAGACCAGTCCTCCGATCACGACGATCGCCAACGGCCGTTGGACCTCCGACCCGATGCCGGTCGCGAAGGCGAGCGGCACCAGCCCGAGCAACGCTACCAGCGCCGTCATCAGCACCGGACGTAACCGCAGGAGCGCACCGGAGGTGACCGCTTCATCCAAGCCATATCCGTCATCACGGAGTTTGTTCATGTAGGAGACGAGCACGATGCCGTTCAGCACCGCGACACCGAACAGATTGATAAATCCGACAGAGGCCGGCACGCTGAGATACTCACCCGTCAGCCACAGGGCGACAATCCCGCCGATCAAGGCAAACGGCAGGTTCAAAATGATGAGCGTCGCCTGGCGGAGTGAGTTGAAGGTCGAATACAACAAGAAGAAGATTAAGGCGATGGTGATGGGAACGATGACGCGCAGCTTGGCCATCGCCCGCTCCATGTTTTCGAACGAGCCGCCCCACACCACGGTGTAGCCAGGCGGGAGATGGACCCGTTCGGTGATCTTCTGCTGGGCTTCCGCGACCAGGCTGCCGATATCCCGCCCCATCGTGTTGAAGCCGATCGACGCATACCGCTGGAGCCGTTCGCGGCTGATCCGGCCAGGCCCTTCTTCCAGCTTCACGGTGGCAAGATCTGACAGCGGAATCAGCGCGCCGGAGCCATCGCTCATCAAAATGTTGCTGATCGTCTCAATGCTGTCCCGGTACTGCTCAGGAAAACGGACCACCAGATCGAACCGCTGCTGTCCCTCATACACCCGGGTTGCTTCTTGGCCGCCGATCGCCGTGGTAATAAGCTGCCGCACGTCGGCCACGTTGATGCCGTGCCGGGCAATCCTGGCCCGGTCGATGTCGATCGTGAGATAGGGCTGTCCGAACAACTGCTCCACCTTGATGTCACGGACACCGGAGACCTTGCCAAGCACACCGGCGATCTCCTCCGCCTTGTTCTTGAGCACCTCCAGATCCTCGCCGAACAGTTTGACCGTCGCTTCCGTCCGCACACCGGAAATCAATTCGTCGACCCGTTGTTGAATGGGCTGGCTGATCAAGAAGGTCGCGCCGGACACCTGCGACAGCCGCTCGCGGAACTTCTGCATCAGCTGAGGCATGGTTTTCGCCGTCGTCCATTGATCCAGCGGCCGCAACCGAACGACGGGATCGCTTTCATTCGGCTCCTGAGGATCGTTCCCCAGTTCGGTCCGTCCGATCTTGGAGACCACCATCTCCACTTCCGGAAATTCCATAATCGCCTGCTGCATCCGTTTCTCGATCTCAATCGAGGCCTGGAGCGACACGCTCGGGAGCCGGATCGTTTGCGGAGCGGCCGTTCCCTCGTTGAGCGTCGGGATGAATT